>JAUWZH010000039.1 GCA_030615435.1 Candidatus Brocadiaceae bacterium
GAAGGCGGGTTGTCGTACCGGACGGCAGAAGTCGGTGTCGATGGTGAGTCCCTCGCTACGCTGACTTACGGACACGCGGCGACGATTCGGCGGATCAACTTGGGCTGGGCCCGCCGGGCCAATAGAGGGCAATACGGTTTCGTCCTCGACGTTGAGCGGGGCTACTGGGCGAAGAACGAGCAGGATCCTGCTGATGATGAGCAGGATCCCCTCTCCGAGAGGGTTCGGCGCGTGATTCCTTTCGTGGAGGATCGAAAGAACTGCCTGCTGTTAGAGCCGGCCGACAACCGTGAGATCGGCGTAATGACCTCACTCCAGGCCGCTCTGAAGAAAGCCATCCAGGTCGAGTACCAGCTTGAGGAATCGGAGCTTGCTGCCGAGCCTCTACCATCTCGCGATGACCGGCGCTTGATCCTGTTCTACGAGGCGGCAGAAGGTGGTGCGGGTGTGCTCCGCCGTCTCATTGATGACCACGAAGCGCTCCGGCGAGCGGCGACTCGCGCCCTTCAGCTGTGCCATTTCGATCCCACAACCGGCGAGGATAGGCGCCGCGCCGAACGCTCTCGGGAAGACTGCGAGGCGGCCTGCTACGACTGCCTCATGAGTTACGCAAACCAGCGGGACCACCAGCTGCTCGACCGACACGTCATCCGTGATCTCCTGATGCAGCTGGCACGGGCGGAGGTCGCGGTCTCTCCCGCCGCGCTTCCGCGCGCTGCCCACCTTGAGCAACTCGGAAGGCAATGCCAGTCCGACCTTGAGCGCGAGTGGCTCCAGTTCCTCGAGGACCGCGACCTTCGCCTCCCCTCGAAAGCGCAGGCCTTCGTCGCTGCATGCAGGACCCGACCTGACTTCCTTTACGAGGACCATCTGACTGCAATCTACGTTGACGGTCCGCACCATGAATACCCCGAGCGTCAAGAGAGAGACCGAGTGCAGACAGAGCAGATGGAGGATCTGGGCTACCTTGTGATACGGTTCGGCCTCATGGATGATTGGGAGGAGATCGTTAGGAAGCACCCCAACGTCTTCGGGAGGATCTGATGGGTTTCCCTGTGGGATCACTCGTGAGGGCCCGAGGTCGCGAATGGGTTGTGCTGCCGGAATCTGAGGACGAGCTGCTGGTGCTCAAGCCTCTGGGGGGCACAGACGACGAAGTTGCCGGCATCTATCTACCGCTGGAGACCGTTGAACCCGCCCGCTTCGACCTGCCGGACCCGAGTCGGCTCGGCGATCATCGGTCGTGTCGCCTGCTTCGTGATGCTGTCCGCTTCGCGTCCCGTGCGTCAACCGGTCCGTTCCGTTGCTTCGCACGAATAGACGTCGAACCGCGCCCTTACCAACTCGTGCCGCTGCTGATGGCCCTGAAACTGGAGCCCGTGCGCCTTCTGATCGCGGACGACGTGGGGGTGGGCAAGACTATTGAGGCATGCCTCATTGCGCGAGAGCTTCTCGATCGCGGGGAGGTGAGGCGTCTCGCGGTCCTCTGTCCGCCTCACTTGGCGGAGCAGTGGCAAGCAGAGCTCAGTAGGAAGTTTCACGTGGACGCCGAACTCGTTCTTCCCAGCACGGCGGGCCGCCTGGAACGGCATTGCCGCGTGGGCCAATCGCTCTTTGAGTTGTACCCCCATGTCGTGGTCTCGCTGGACTACATCAAATCGGACCGGCGCCGGGACGACTTCGCCCGGGCATGCCCCGAGTTGGTGATCGTGGACGAGGCCCACACGTGCGCCTTCGGCTACGAAGGCCGAGGCGGCAGGCAGCAGCGGCATCAGTTGATCCAGCAGCTCTCTGCTGACCCCGAGCGGCACCTGATCCTAGTGACGGCTACACCTCACAGCGGCAAGGAAGACGCCTTCCGTTCGCTGCTCGGGTTGCTGACCCCGGACTTCGCCAACCTGCCGGACGATCTGACAGGCCGGCAGAACGAACCGCGTCGCCGTCGTCTGGCCGCGCAGTTCGTGCAGCGCCGGCGCGGAGATATCCGCCACTTCATGCAGGCGGACACGCCGTTCCCCGTCCGCGAGGAGGCTGAGGCCACATACAGGCTCTCGGACGAGTACCGGAGGTTCTTCGACCGCGTTCTCTCCTACACGCAGGAGACGGTGAGAGATGAGTCGGGAGGGTTGCAGCGCCAGCGTGTGCGGTGGTGGTCAGCTCTGGCGCTGCTTCGGTCCGTTGGCTCGAGCCCTGCTGCCGCTGCTGCGACTCTTCGCAACCGCACGCCCACGGCCGATGCGGACAGCCCCGAGGAGGCTGACGAGATCGGACGCCGGACGGTTCTGGACATGCAGACTGAGGATCCGATCGAGGGGATGGATGTGATCCCCGGCAGCGATACCGGTGAGGAAACCGAAGAGGCCAAAACACGTCGCCGGTTGCTGGAGATGGCTCGCGAGGCCGATAAGCTCGAGGGCGACAAGGACGCGAAGCTGCTCGAAGCGGTCAAGCAGGTGAAGGCTATGCTCAGCGACGGTTACCGCCCGATCCTCTTCTGCCGTTTCATCCCCACTGCCGATTACGTGGCGCGTGAGCTGCGAGAGCGGCTCCCGAAACATGTCGAGGTGGCCTCTGTAACCGGCACGTTGCCGCCGGCTGATCGCGAGGCCCGTGTGCTGCAACTCGCTGAGTCACCCAAACGCGTGCTGGTCGCCACGGAATGCCTCAGCGAAGGGATCAACCTCCAGGAGCACTTCGACGCCGTCATGCACTACGACCTATCCTGGAACCCGACCCGTCACGAACAGCGGGAGGGCCGCGTAGATCGTTTTGGCCAGCCATGCGACACCGTCCGGGTCCTCACGTACTACGGCGCCGACAACCCCATTGACGGCATCGTGCTTGACGTCCTGATCCGCAAACATAAGACGATCAGAAGCTCCCTTGGGATCTCAGTGCCCGTGCCGGTCGATACGGACGCGGTGGTTGAGGCTATCTTCGAGGGTTTGCTGATCCGTGGCAGGCGCGATCCCCAACAGGCCTTGCTGCCTGGTTTCGACGAGTACTTCCGCTCGCAGAAGGAAGAGCTCTACGCGAAGTGGGACGACGTGGCGGATCGGGAGAAGCGGTCACGCACGATGTTCGCACAGGAGTCTATCAAGGTCGACGACGTAGCCCGGGACGTGCAGGAAGCCCGCCAGGCTGTCGGAACCGCCGACGATGTGGAGCGCTTCGCTCTGGACGCTTTGCGCGCTCACAAGGCTGTCATCTCCCAGAAGGGCAATCGCTACCACTTCGATCTCAGAGAAGTCCCACGAGCCCTGCGCGACGCCCTCGTCCAGGACACTTCGTTCGAGGGGAAGTTCGAGCTTCCCGTTGGCGAAGGCGTGACCCATCTCAGTCGCACGCACCCCATCGTCGAAGCCCTGGCTGTCCACGTGATGGACACGGCCCTTGACCCGCAGATCGACGGCGTCGCTTATCGAGCCGGCGCCATCCGCACGGCCGCTGTGTCGCGCAGAACGACGCTGCTCCTCGTGCGTTTCCGCTACGACATCGTTACGCGCCGCGCGTCCGGCGAGCAGTCGCAGCTGGCCGAGGAGTGCTGTCTTATGGCCTTCGCCGGTGCCCCGGCCAGTGCCGAATGGCTGGATGAGAGCGAAGCTGAAGTGCTGCTTCATGCGGAGCCCGGTGGAAACGTGCTGCCCGAGCAGGCGAGGACGTTCGTCGAGCGGGTTGCGGAGGGCTATGACGCCTTGCAACCGCATATTGAACGGGAAGCCGGCCGCCGGGCAGATCAGCTCCTCGATGCTCACCGTCGGGTTCGCAGTGCTGCCGGCGTCCGTGGTGTCAGGTATCGCGTCGAGCCGCAGCTGCCGCCCGACGTGCTCGGCATATACGTCTACCTGCCCATCAGCGCAGGGGGACCGATGGCATGAGGGCGCGCGATCCCTTCACGACGATCCGCACAGAGGGCGGCCTCCTGCCGGCAGATCTCCTCGCTCGCGTCGCCAAGGGCGATGGCGAACTCGACGGCCTCGATCCTGATTCCTATCACCTTGCCGGTGGCGAACGCCTCAACGAAGCCATCAGCCGCGCGTGGAGCCGGCTCGTCGGCGCATGGACCTCGTTCCAGGCCCGAGCCAATGGGTTGCCGGAGAGCGACCTCGGGACAAGCCTGACCCGCGAGCGCTGGCTCCTGATCCTGTTCCAGGAACTCGGATATGGCCGCCTCCAGGCCGCGCGGAGCGTCGACGTTGACGGCAAGAGCTACCCTATCTCGCACTTCTGGACTAACAGCCCCATCCACCTTGTGGGCTGTCGGGTGGACATGGATCGCCGCACCGCCGGCGTCGCAGGCGCCGCCCGCAGCAGCCCTCATAGCCTCGTCCAGGAGTTCCTGAACCGCAGCGATGATCATCTGTGGGGTTTCGTGTCCAACGGCCTGTGCTTGCGGATCCTGCGAGACAACGTGAGCCTGACGCGCCAGGCTTACGTCGAGTTCGACCTCAAGGGCATGATGGACGGCGAGGTTTACGCGGATTTCGCCCTGCTGTGGCTCCTTTGCCACCAGTCCCGGGTCGAGGCCGAGAGGCCCGAGGAGTGCTGGCTGGAGCGCTGGGCGCGCACCGCCCAAGAAGAGGGGACCCGAGCCCTCGACAGCCTGCGCGATGGCGTGGAAAGGGCCATCAGCGCCCTGGGCTGCGGCTTCCTGGCACATCCGGCAAACAACGTGCTCCGGGAGGCACTGCGATCCGGAACACTCTCCAAGCAGGACTACTACCGACAGCTCCTGCGCCTCGTCTATCGCCTCCTGTTCCTGTTCGTGGCGGAAGACCGCGAGCTGTTGCTTGCCCCCGATGCGGGAGCCGATGCCAAGGGGCGCTACACGCGCTTCTACTCCACAGCCCGCCTGAGGCGGCTGGCCGAACGGCGACGGGGCACGAAGCATGCAGACGCCTACCGCGGGCTGCGCGTCGTGATGGCCGGAATCGGCAACGATGAGGGTTGTCCCGGGCTGGCTCTGCCCGCCCTCGGCAGCATGCTCTGGTCGGATGAGGCCATCCCGGACATTGAGCCCTGTGACATTGCCAATCGGGATCTGCTCGAGGCGGTCCGGGCTCTCGCTTTCACCGAGGACGAGAGAGTCCGGCGCTCCATTGACTACAAGAACCTGGGTTCCGAGGAGCTGGGTAGCGTGTACGAGTCCCTGCTCGAACTCCATCCGAAGATCAACACCGAAGCAGCCACCTTCAACCTGACCGTCGCCGCC
Source organism: Candidatus Brocadiaceae bacterium (assembly GCA_030615435.1). Taxonomy (GTDB): domain Bacteria; phylum Planctomycetota; class Brocadiia; order SM23-32; family SM23-32; genus JAUWZH01. The sequence goes on from JAUWZH010000039.1 coordinate 5,213, forward strand.
GGACACGAACGCAAGACCACGGGCAGCTACTACACGCCCACCAGCCTTGTCAATGAACTCATCGATTCGGCGCTGGGCCCCGTGCTGGAGGAAGCCGCCCGCAAGCCTGACCCCGAGAAGGCCATCCTGGACCTGAAGGTCTGCGACCCCGCCTGCGGCTCCGGACACTTCCTTATCGCTGCCGCGCACCGTATGGCGAAGCGTCTGGCCGCCGTCCGCACGGGCGACGAGGAAGCTGCCCCACAGGCCGTCCGCCACGCCCTGCGCGACGTGATCGGCCACTGCATCTATGGTGTGGACATCAACCCCATGGCCGTGGAACTGTGCAAGGTCAGCCTCTGGATGGAGGCCCTCGAACCCGGCCGGCCGCTCTCCTTCCTGGACCATCGAATCAAGTGCGGCAACAGCTTGCTCGGCACGACGCCCGCCCTGATGGCCAGGGGCATCCCGGACGATGCTTTCAAGCCCATTACCGGCGATGACAAGGACGTCTGTGGGGAATACAAGAAGATCAACCGTGACGAGCGCAAAGGGCAGAAGCGTCTGTGGGACAAGAGGGGCGAACCCTGGCAGCGGATGGGAGACCTGGCCTCGGCCATGATGAACCTGGATGCCGCCGAGGATGAGACCATCGAGGACGTGCACGCCAAGGAGGAGCGTTATGCCCGGGTAGTGAGCTCCTCCGGCTATCGCTTCACCCGCCTGTGGGCCGACATGTGGTGCGCTGCCTTTGTCTGGAAGAAAAAGCCGGGCGATGACTATCCCATCACCGAATCTTGGTTCCGGCGCGTGGAGCGCAATCCGCACGACATCCCGAAATGGATGGAACAGGAGGTACAGCGCCTTCGAGAGCAGTACCGCTTCTTCCACTGGCACCTGGAGTTCCCCGACGTATTCCCGCCGGCGGCGGACTCGTCCTCCGAAGCCCGCATGGGCGAAGGAGGATTCGACGTCGTCCTCGGCAACCCGCCGTGGGAGCGCATCAAGCTCCAGGAGAAGGAGTTCTTCGCCGGACGTGACCCGGAGATTGCCAACGCTCGCAACGCCGCCGCCCGCCGCAAGAAGATTCGGGCGCTCAAGACCGAGGACCCCGCTCTCTACGGTGCCTTCATGGAGGCGAAGCGGACGGCGGAAGGCGAGAGCATGCTCGTGCGGGACACCGACCGCTATCCCCTCTGCGGACGTGGCGATGTCAACACCTACTCCGTCTTCGCCGAACTCAAGCGCAGCCTCATCCTCTCCACGGGCCGCGTCGGTTGCATTGTGCCCTCCGGTATCGCCACCGACTACACCACTCAGCTCTTCTTCCAGGACCTGATGGACACCGGTTCCCTTGTGAGCCTTTTTGACTTTGAAAATCGGAAGGGCTTGTTCCCAGAAGTGCAGGGCAACATGAAGTTCTGTCTCCTAACGATGGCAGGAAAACGGCAGGAACATGTCCTGGGTGCCGCTCAGCTTGACGATCCGGCTTTGTTGGGCGACTCAACCCGCGTCTATGAGCTGTCTCTCCAAGACATAGCGCACATCAACCCAAATACGCTGAACTGGCCGACCTTCAGAAGTGCACTAGATGCCCTTCTCGTAGCCCACACACACGGCCGAGTTCCCGTGCTTGAGGACCAGACAGCAGCCCAGGAAAGCGTGTGGCAGATAAGTTTTCTCGCGATGTTCCACATGACTAATGATTCTGCGCTTTTCGCCACAAAGGAAGACCTCGAAGGCAGAGGGTTCCACCTGTCCGGAAACACATTTGTCGATGCAAAGGAGCGTTGCCTGCCGTTGTATGAGGCGAAGCTGACAAGCCAGTTCAACCACCGAGCCGCAACCTTCGCTGGGATTCCGCCGTCCCGCAGGTTCGTGACGCACGCTGGCACTAACACCTCCAGGAGCACAGACTTGGCAGACCCTGGCTATATAGTGATGCCCAGGTTCTGGATAGACTCAAAGGTTGTTGCCGACAAAGCAGGGGGTGGAAGCCAGTGGTTCCTTGGCTTTCGGAATGCGATCAGCGCAGTTGCAGACTCGAGATCGCTTGTGGCGACTATTCTGCCATTCGCCGGCGTTGGCAACTCGATGCCGTTGCTCTTGACCGATGAGCCGACGCCCCTCACGGTCTGCCTGGTTGCCTGCCTTAACAGCTTCTGCCTCGACTATGTCTTGCGCCAGAAGGCCAGCGGTGGCAATCTTAACTACTACATACTCAGGCAACTCCCCGTGCCCGCCCCAGCCGTTTTCGAGGCCGTCTGTCCCTGGTTCTTCGGGCTTTCCCATAGTCAGTGGGTACTTGCACATGCACTGGAGCTGACGTACACGGCATGGAACCTCGAGGTTTTCGCGAGTGACTGCGGCTACGACGGGCCGCCGTTCGTCTGGGACGAGGAGCGCAGGTTCCTGATGCGCTCTGAGCTGGACGCCGCTTTCTTTCACCTCTACCTGGGCACTGAGGAGGAGTGGCAAAAGGAAGGGGGTCAGGACCTGATACGCTACTTCTCGACGCAACGCGACGCGGCGGACCACATCCTGGAGACCTTCCCCATCGTCAAGCGCAGGGACGAACAGGCTCACGGCGAATACCGCACCAAGCGCGTCATCCTGGAAATCTACGACGAGATGACCGCCGTGGTCGCCGAGAACGAAGCCGCCGTCGCCGCCGGCCGCCAGCCCACCGCCCGCTACCAGACCCGCCTCGCCCCGCCCCCCGGCCCGCCGTGCGACGCCCAGGACAACTTCCTCCCCATGTCCCAGTGGGATCCCGCCAACTGGCCTCCGCACGTCCACCCACCGCGCGACGTCCACGAAGCCCTGCGGGCCCAGGAAAGACAGGCGACCCCCTCGGTCATGACGGTGGAGGCTCCATGCGTCTACACCGTTGGGCACAGCAATGTCGGCATCGAGGACTGGCTCGCTCTGCTCAAAGAGCGCGAGGTTGAGATTCTGGTCGATCTCCGTAGTGTCCCCTACAGCCGGCACGTGCCACAGGCGAACCGGGATGCTCTGGAGAAGGCAGTCAAGGCGCAGGAGATGAAGTACCTTTTCCTTGGCGACGAGCTGGGAGGGCGCCCCAAGAGCGGCGTCCCTCGTGACGGGGCAGGTCGGCCGGACTACGCCCAGATGGCTCAGAGGGAAGAGTTCCAGGAGGGCATTCAAAGGCTGCTGCGCGGCATCAAGGATTACCGGGTGTGTCTCCTCTGCAGTGAGGAAGACCCGGCGCGCTGCCACAGGGCACTGCTCGTCGGACGGGAACTGGTCAAGAAAGGTGTCGAGGTGCGGCACATCCGGGGCGACGGGACCGAGGAGTCTCAGGAACAGGCCGAGAGGCGCGCGCCCGGCAGGCAAGAGAGCTTGTTCGAAAGGGGCAAGAGTTGAAGCTATACACCATTGGCTTCAAGGGGAAATCCGCCAAGCAGTTCTTCGCGCTGCTGCGGGATGCAGGTGTGCAAAAGCTGATCGACATCAGGCGCACCAACTCCTCCCAACTGGCAGGCTTCACGAAGGGACGGGACCTGGAGTTCTTCCTGGAGGAGTGCTTTGGAATCACTTACGAGCACGTCCCCGATCTGGCGCCGTCAGAGGAGCTTCTCAAGGACTACCGCAAGCGACTTGGCAAGAAGAAGGAGGATGACGAAGCCTGGCGGATGTACGTCGAGCGCTTCAGGCAGGAGATGTCGCAGAGGCCAGTGCTCGACGTATTCCTGCGGGCCGCGGCGGGGTTCGATGCCGTCTGCCTGCTCTGCTCCGAGAAGACGCCCGAGCGCTGTCACAGGCATCTCCTGAGCGAGCGTATCAGCGAGAGGCTCCACAACGTGGATGTGCGCCACCTGTAGCTGACTCGCACTGGTTTGGAAGAGCCATGACCGATATCACTGTGCTGGCTGTGTCTCGGCTGAGCGGCGGTTGTTGTGTGGCGGGCGTTGATGGGGAAGGCAACTGGGTTCGCCCGACCCGAGTCAAGCCCGGCTGGCGACAGATGGAACGGGCTGACCTCTCTGACCGTGACGGCAACCTCGTTGTACAGAAAGGCAATGTGGTGAGTTTCGACCTGGCGGAAGCGATTCCGCGACCACGAGATGGGCACACGGAAGACTGGCGCCTAGGCGACCAACCACCTCAACTCGTGCGGAAGCTCAAGCCACACGAGCAGGCGGAGCTCTGCGGAGCCATACAGGAAGAGGCCATCTCTGAAATCGAGCCCTCTGAACGGTCACGCTCGCTGATGCTCGTGCATCCGGACGAAGTGCTGGAGTTCTCCTTCCAACATGAAACGAGCTGGGAAGGACAGACCAGGTACACGCCCAGGTGTACGTTCGTCCTCGGAGGGCGCCGCTTCTCAGGTGTTGGCATCTCCGACGCTGAATGGCGGGGGCTCGGCCGGCGCCTAATGGCAGAGCACGACGACCCCTGTAGCGTGGGGTCCGCCGTTCTCTTCGAGGAGCTCGGCACGGAAGACTGCTGGCTGACAGTTGGCGGATACGACGTCGGTAGCACTGCCTACCTTTTGATCGTAGGGGTGCTCCTGCTCCCGCCGAAGCACTTCCGTATGGATTTCAAGCGTTGAGAGGGTGTAGGAGCAACTCTGTGCCAGATCTTGTCAGCAAGAAGACGCGTTACGAGTTCCGGGAGCACCTCGTCGGTTTCAGCGTGCTACGGGAGATCGAGATGCACTTCGCTTCGGCAGGCGTGGAGTGCAACCACGAGCATCAGCCCAGGTGCTCGGGTGCTCGCAGAACCCTGGTAGAGCAGTACTATCAGTCGGTGCGCTGGACGGAATGGCGAGACGTCCGCAAGGTGCTACAGGCTTACGAGAACGTCCTCGCTGCAGCGCCAGCCGACGAGGTCGAACGACTTAGCAGATGGTTAGAGCGAGACGGGTTCGCCTACCGGGAAGGCAGAATACTAGCAGCGGCCGGTGTGTCGCTTCTGCAAGAGGTCAAGAGTGTCGCCAGCGAACTAGATGCGGGCCAGCTTGCGCAGCAGATCCAGAGGATCGAAGAGGCGATTCACTCGGACCCTGCGCTCGCCGTCGGGTCGGCAAAGGAGTTGGTGGAGACTTCCTGCCAAACGATGCTTGCCGAACTTGGCGAGGAGCCACCGAGGAACGAGGACCTGCCCCAGGTCGTGAAGCGCGTCCTACGGAAGCTGAGCTTGCTGCCGGAGGATGTACCGGAGTCAGCCAAGGGAGCGAAGGCGATCCGGCGAACCCTGAGCAATCTCGCGAGTCTGGTCCAGGGCATCGTTGAGGTGCGCAATCTATACGGGACCGGCCATGGCAAGGAAGGCCGCATGCGTGGCCTAGAACCCCGACATGCGAAGCTCGCGGTCGGTGCGGCCGTCACACTCGTCACCTTCCTGTTCGACACGTACAGACAGAGGGAGAAGAAATCCGCTGACTGATCTGCGCTTCTGTAACCGGTTCGCTGGCCACTTACCACTTCGAGGTCGGATCACTCTTGACATCAGCAGTTGCGGTGAACCCCCGTGACAGCCAGAGACAGAGCCCAGAAGTCCCAGCGTGACCTCCCGGAAATGCATCGGTATGGCATCTGGCTGAGGAACGGATCTGTTGTGCGCGTTGAGCCCAATGGTTGGAGAGGGTGCCACTTTCGGTACCCCGCAACTGCGGGCAAGCTCCCGAAGATCTATGCCGTCACACGGGGCAAGAACGTCATCTATGTTGGGTACACGACGCAGCCGATGGCGACGCGGCTCCGCCAGGGGCTTCGCGCCACCGGTCAGCATGGCTACCATGGCTATGCCTGGAAAAACGCCGCCCGCGTCGGGCTGGTGGTATGGTTCTTCCCAGGGGAACCCCGTGAACGCATTGAAGCCATTGAGGCTGAGCTGGTGTACCTGATCCGAAACCGGACCGGCCAGTGGCCGGAGGCGCAGACCGAGATACACTTCCATCGGGTCTCGGAGGGCGACAAGCGCAGAGCGGAACTCCTCCTGGAATCGATCACAGCCTGAATCCTGCGTGCGGGGATGAACCGGATCAGCGTGAGGACGAAGAAGTGGATGAGTTGACAGCCCTGGCGGAACTGATCAGGCGGCGAAATGCCGTCGAACAGGACATCTCAGCAATCATCGGGCGTCCGGCGCTGATCGGACACGTGGGCGAGGTCATCGCGTCGCGGGTCTTCGACATCAAGCTCCAACACTCGGCTGCAGCCAAGGGCATCGACGGCCGGTTTACCAGCGGCCCGCTGGCCGGCCAGACCGTCAACATCAAGTGGTACGCCAAGCACGAGGGGATCCTGGACATCCGGCCCGACGCTCTACCCGACTGGTACGTGATTCTCGCGGGGCCGAGGACTGCGCCGACGTCATCCCGTGGCTCGGTGCGGCCATGGTTGATCGAGTCGGTCTACCTGTTCGAGGCCGCCGCGCTCGTGCAAAGCCTGAAGCAGCGGGGCGTCAAGATCGGCGTAGCAGCAAGCGTAGCCAAGCCACTCTGGGTAAGTGCGGAGGTCTACCCGGAACAACGCAGCCAGGCGCTCGTGCTGACCGACGAGCAGAAGGAGCAGCTCAGGATCTTCGGCCAGCCAGAGAGCAAGCAGACATGAACATGGCGAGCCCCCCAGGCAAGAAAGTGTACGACGGGTATGTGACTGTGGTACAAACTGGCGGGGTCGCCGCGGATATCAAGGAGGATGGATGGTGAAGAAGATCCTGGGGGAGGCCAAGAGTGTTCGAGCACTGCTCGGCGGGGCCAAGTACGCCATTGACTACTATCAGCGAGAGTACAAGTGGGAGACCAAGCAGGTCGTCGACCTGATCGAGGACCTCACGTCGAAGTTCCTTGAAGACCACGAGTCCGACGACGAGCGCCAGGCTGTGGAAGACTACGGGTACTACTTCCTCGGCTCCATCATCATCAGCCACAAGGATGGTGCCAACTACATCGTCGATGGCCAGCAGCGGCTGACGACTCTGACTCTCTTGCTGATCTATCTGAACCATCTGCAGAAGCGCCTGCCCGAAGACGATCGGGTCAAGATCGACGAGCTGGTGTACTCCGCCAAGTATGGCAGGAAGTCCTTCAACATCAGCGTCGAAGAGCGCGAGGAGTGCATGGATGCTCTCTTCGAAGGGCGCGACTTCGACATAGAGAGCAAGCCCGAGGCCGTGGCCAACATTGCTGCCCGATACGAAGACATGGCCGAAGCGTTCCCCGAGGCGTTGAAGGAAGAGTCGCTGCCGTATTTCATCGACTGGCTGATCGAGAACGTTCACCTGGTCGAGATCACGGCATTCTCAGATAACGACGCCTACACCATCTTCGAGACGATGAACGACCGTGGGCTGTCGCTCAGCCTCATCGATATGCTCAAGGGGTTCCTGCTGGCAAACATCACGGACAAGGCCAAACGGACTACGTGCAATGACCTTTGGCGACCGCGCGTGCAGGAGCTCGCGGGGCTCGGAAGGGACGTGGACAGCGATTGCTTCAAGTCATGGCTGCGAAGCCAGTACGCCACGACCATCCGTGAGCGCAAGAAGGATGCCGAGCCAGGCGACTTCGACCGGATCGGTTCGGAGTTCCACCGTTGGGTGCGTGACATGAGGACTGAACTCGGCCTGGACCGCAGTGACAGCTACATCCAGTTCATCAAACGTGACTTCGACTTCTACTCTCGCCAGTACCTGCGCCTGATTGAGGCCAGCCGGATGCTTCAGCCGCCACTTGAGCACATCTTCTACAACGCCCAAGCCGGCTTCACGCTACAGCCGATGTTGCTGCTTGCTCCGGTGAAGCCGACCGACGACGAGGCGATGGTCAGCCTTAAGTGGCGCCTGACCGCAATGTACCTGGACATCCTGCTGAACCGACGGATCTGGAACTACCGCAGTACCGACCAGTCGACAATGAGGTACGCGACGTTCAGAACCATGCTGGCCGTCCGCGGCATGGCGCCAGATGATCTGGCTGCAAAGCTCAAAGAGGACCTGGACGGCGAGAAGGAGGTGTTTGCCTCCAACGAGCGGTTCGCTCTGCACGGCATGAATCGCAAGCAGATCGTCCGCATTCTGGGCCGCATGACCGACTACATCGAAACGGGCAGCGGCCAGACTTCCCGATACCTGGAGTACACTGCGGGTACCGGCAAGAAGCGGTGCGAGGTGGAGCACATCTGGGCCGACATGCCGGAACGACACAAGGAAGAGTTCCCACACCCCGCCGACTTCGGGGCTTACCGAAACCGTCTTGGCGGCCTTCTGCTGCTTCCGAAGAGCTTCAACGCCAGCTACGGAGGTATGCCCTACGAACGCAAGCTCAGGCATTACCGTAGCCAGAATCTCCTGGCCCAGTCTCTGCACCGTGACTGCTATGAACGCAACCCGGGCTTCTCACGATTCCTTCGGGAGACAGGCTTGCCCTTCCGGGCTCACGCTGAGTTCAAGAAGGCGGACTTGGACGCTCGGCATGCGTTGTACCGCATGTTGGCGGAACGGATCTGGGATGCCGACCGCCTTCTGGCGGAGGTGAGTCGGTAACGATGCATCGCTGGTGCTGGACCTCGCGCTTGCAGGCGTTGAGGGGGGCATCTCACCGGCGTAACGGCGGGAAGACGAGGTGGCGCCCTCCCCGAGAGCTGATCCAGGAGTTATGAGTCTCCGGGGTAGACTGTGACGGCTTCAGTCAGGGAAGGAGGCTCTCGAGGTGAAGCGCAAGAGGCATAGTCCGGAGAAGATCATCCGTAAGCTCAGGGACGAGCTGCTGGACAGAGAGATCTTCGACACGTTACTGGAGGCGAAGGTGCTTGTGGGGCAGTGGCGAAGGCAATACAATTGCCCCAGGAGGCATGGTGCAGTGGCCTATCGCGCTGAGCGG
>JAUWZH010000236.1 GCA_030615435.1 Candidatus Brocadiaceae bacterium
TCCGAGGCGGCAAGAAGGTGTTTCCGGAAGAGGACCTGAGCGAAGAGCTGACGCGCTGCCCGTGCATCGAGGAGTTCACGGTGCGCGCGATCACGGACCGGGGCGGCGAGGAGGGGATCGGCATCATCGTCAAGCCGAACCTCGAGGCCGTCTGCGAGCGAGGCGTGAGCACGATGGGAGAGTTACACCGCCTTCTGAAGGACGAGATCACCGGAGCTCTGCGGCAGAAGCCGGACTACATGCGGCGTTTCGATTTCTGCCTGACCGAACTTCGCGGCGGGCAGTTCCGTGAGCTGGTCAAGACTTCCATGGGGGAGCCCTGCCCGCTGAAGAACGAGTTCCGATTCGAGACGGCATACAGCGCCAACCGAGACAGTGATTGTCCTTTGGACCTTCGCACCGTGTAGGCAGACTTCCATTCCCCTAGAAAGTGCCGAGGGCAGGGATCATGGCTGAACGAAAATGCCTTGTGGTCTACTATTCGCGGAGCGGGAACACGAAAAAGGTCGCCGGGGCCGTCGCCGAGGGCCTCGGGGCAGACGTCGAGGAGATCATTGACAGGAAGAAACGCAGCGGCCCGGTGGGTTTCATCATTGGCGCGGTGCACGCGAAGCTGAAGAAACTCACCGAGATAGAGGCGTGCCGAAGCGACCCGGCCTCCTACGATCTGATCGTCATCGGAACGCCGGTCTGGTGCGGCACGATGTCCTGTGCCGTCCGCACCTATATCTCCCGGCTCAGGGACCGCCTGCCCGAGGTGGCGTTCTTCCTGACCACGGGGTCCTCCGGCACCCGGGGCACCTTCAAGGACATGGCCGAGCTCTCTGGCAAAGAGCCAGTCGCCTGCCTCGGGCTGAAGCAGAAGCAGGTGCGCAAGGGGGACTGGCAGGAACAGGTGGCGGACTTCGTGCGGCGGACCGGACTCTGAAGAGGCAGCATCCCGTGCTGATCCTTCGCAGCTCGCGTGAGAACGCGAGGCCCTTGACGTGTTCTAAAGCGGGGCAACCCCGAAGGCGTATGAACCTCTCGCCCCGCCCGAATCACCCCCCTTCGAGCGCCGGGGCCCTCTTGTGCCAGTCAGTATGGATCTGGTAGGCGTGGGCAGCGGCGAGCAGGCGCTCCTCGTCCCAGTGTCGCCCCATGAGCTGCAAGGCCACAGGGAGGCCCTCCGAGCTGAAGCCGCACGGCACGCTGATGCCGCAGATGCCTGCCAGGTTACAGGAGATCGTGAAGATGTCGCTGAGGTACATCGCCAGCGGGTCGTCGGCTTTCTCGCCGATGCGGAAGGCGGGCGTCGGACTCACCGGGGCGAACACCAGGTCCACCTGCTCCCAGGCACGCTCGAAGTCGCTCTGGATGAGCCGTCGCACCCTGCCTGCTCTCAGGTAGTAGGCATCGTAGTAGCCGCTGCTCAGGGCGTGGGTGCCGAGCATGATGCGGCGCTTGACCTCCTCACCGAACCCCTCGCCGCGCGTGCGGCTGTACATCTCGATTATATCGCCGCGTTCGTCGGAGCGGTGGCCGTAGCGCACGCCGTCGTAACGGGCCAGGTTGGAGCTGGCCTCGGCGGTGCACAGGATGTAATAGCACGCGACCGCGTAGCTGGAAAGCTGCCCGTCCTCCACGTCAATGCGGCTGTGGGGAAGGGAGATGTCCCTGAAGCGCACCCCGAGGGCTTCGTAGCACCTGCGGGCCTGCTCCAGGGCGCGGGCCACTTCCCGGTCCAGCCCGCCTTCGATGAAGAACTCCCCGGGCAGCCCGAACGTGAGCCCGCTGATGGGCTGCTCCAGGGCCTCCACGTAGTCGGGCACCTCGCGGTCGGTGCAGGTGGAGTCTCGCCCGTCCCGTGGGGCGATTGCCTCCAGCAGCAGGGCCGTGTCCCCCGCCGTGCGTGCCAGGGGGCCGATCTGGTCCAGCGAGCTGGCGAAGGCCACCAGCCCGTAGCGGCTCACCCGGCCGTAGGTGGGTTTGAGGCCGACCACTCCGCACAGCCCTGCGGGCTGTCGAATGGACCCCCCCGTGTCGCTGCCGAGCGCCAGGGGGGCCATCCGCGCCGCCACCGCCGCCGCGCTGCCGCCGCTGGAGCCGCCCGGGATGCGCTCCCTGTCCCACGGGTTGCGCGTGAGCTTGAAGGCGCTGTTCTCGGTCGAGGAGCCCATCGCGAACTCGTCCATATTGGTTTTGCCGATGATGACGGCATCTTCCTCGATGAGCCGCTCCACCACGTGCGCGTCGTAGGGGGGCACGTAGCCCTCCAGGATGCGGGAGGCACAGGTCGTGGCAACGCCCCGGGTGCATATGTTGTCCTTGACGGCGACGGGAATGCCCGCGAGCTTTCCCATCTGCGCCCCATCTGCGAGCTTCCGGTCGAGTGCGTCGGCCCGGGCGAGGGCTTCCTCTTGCATCACCGTCAGGAAGGCGCCCACGGCAACCTCGCGCTCCTTCAGGATGGCGAACTGCTCCTCCACGATGCTCCGCGCGCTGCGCTCGCGGCGCAGGAAGGCATCGCGGATGGCCGTTGCGGTCAACTCTTCCAAAGGCTTGGCCATAGGGAGGTCTGCAAGGAAAGATCAGCAGCAACAGGTTTGCGGGATAACTGCGCCGAGGGACACAACCCTTGCCGTCGGTGCATTTTCAGTTCGCTCTGTCGGCGGAACTCAAGGCGAGACCGGCAGCCACAATCGTCATGGCGGCGCCCCTATGACCCGGTCCTTCCGGGCTTACATTCGTTCTTCCACCCGTCTCCTTCGGGGGAACTCTTGTAAGTCCCGTGGTGTCCCCCGAGGTTCAGCACCGTTATTTCTTCATCGCTCATCTGCTGGCTCGTGTGATGAAAACAGCGCACCATCGGCACGCAGTCTCCGTAAGCATCCTTCTCCTTGAAGGCGCCGTTGGTCTGCATCCCGTTCATGTCAACGGCGCTCTTGTACTCCCGCCAGCTCACGATTCCGTCTGCATTGCCCCCGTTCACGAGCAGGTCGGGCTTGTCGCCGTATTCGTCGCCGAACGGGTAGCGCGCCACTGAGTACTCGTAGATATAGGAACAGGCCTGAACGGCCTTGTTTCGGAACTGGTGTGGTTTGGCCGTGCCGCCAGCGAATTCCACCTCGTAGGCGCCTTTTCCGTAGTGCTGCTGTTCGAAGGCCTGCTCCCCGGCCAGGTTGGAGGGGAGATCGTCGGTCTCCCAGTACTGAAAAGTGTCCCAGGTGGGTTTGCTGCCTTCCTGCCCCTTGGTCGAGTCAGAGAGGCAAATCAGCAGCTCCTTCGGTATCACATCGCCGCACAGCACCGAGAGGTAAGGCACGCTCAGCGGTTGGTGGATCTTGTAGATTTCCAGTGCAATCCCTATCTGCTTGAGATTGGCGATGCAGTTCACCTCTCGGGCCCTCTTACGGGCAGCCGTGAGAGCCGGCATTAGTATGGCGGCCAGGATTGCAATGATGCTGATAACCACCAGAAGCTCTACCAGCGTGAACGCTCCCTTCTGTTGCTCCTTGGACATCGTCCCGTCCTCCCCTCTCGTTTCCCCTTGATTTGCAGCCAACCAGTACTTTACCAGAAGGACTCGCATTCCTGCAACAGTGCGATTTCGGCGGTGCGTTGCTGGGCCGAGGGGACCGAATGGGCTATAATTGCCGGATAGGAAGGAGATCGGGATGATCGCGGATTTCCTCATAGCCCTCATAGACATCTACACGATCGTGGTGATTGTGCGGATTGTCTTCTCCTGGATGCCGCCGCAGGCGCGGGCGGGCCAGTTCTACGAGTTCCTTCACGCCGTCACAGAGCCGGCGATGCGGCCGTTCCGGCGCGTCATTCCACCCCTCAGGGGCATAGTAGACCTCTCCCCCATCCTGCTGTTCTTGCTTCTGATGGTTGCGAAGGGGATCGTGGGAAGCGTGCGTTGAGCGGCCCCTCCCCCCCACAGGGAGGCCCTCGCGTTGCTTTTGGGGGGGGAGATGCGTTATCGTGGATTCTTGCTGCTCCCTGGCGCCTCACGCATGGGGCACGCCTGAGACGCGCTGGAGGTGCCTGAGAGGGTCATTTGCTCCTGCCGACGGGTTTCAATGCCTGCGAACATCAGAAACTTCGGCATCTTCGCGCACATTGACCACGGCAAGTCCACGCTCGCGGACAGGCTGCTGCAGCTCACGCACTCGGTGCCCGAACGCGAGTTCCACGAGTTGATGCTCGACGACATGGAGCTGGAACGCGAGCGCGGCATCACCATCAAGGCGAGCTGCGTGAGCATGTTCTACAGGAGCAAGGGGCGGCAGTATCAGCTCAACCTCATTGACACTCCGGGCCACGTGGACTTCACCTACGAGGTTTCCAGGGCCCTGGTGGCCTGCGAGGGGGCCGTTCTGCTGGTTGACTGCAGCCAGGGAATCGAGGCGCAGAGTGTGGTGAACTTCTCGCAGGCCCG
>JAUWZH010000253.1 GCA_030615435.1 Candidatus Brocadiaceae bacterium
CCTCCCGGAAGGAAGGCACCAGGCGCTGGCTTATGATCGCCCTCAGGTCGAACGCCAGGGACTGCCGGATCAGCTTGTGCCTGTCGGGGGGGAACAGGTCGAGTATTCTCCCGAGAACTGAGACCGCGCCGTAGGTGTGCATGGTGCTCAGCACCAGGTGCCCGGTCTCGGCGGCCGTGAGGCCCAGCTGGAAGGTCTCCCGATCGCGCATCTCACCAATGAGCATCACGTCCGGGTCGGCCCGCACCCCGGCCCGGATGGCATCGGGCCAACTGTAGAAGTCCAGGCCGAACTCCCGCTGATTGATCTCGCTGCGCCGGTCCTTGTAGACGAACTCGATGGGGTCCTCGAAAGTCAGGATGTGGCGGGCGTATTTCCGGTTTATCCTCTCCAGCAGCGCGGCGAGCGTAGTGGATTTGCCGGCGCCGGTGATCCCGCAGGCGAGCACCAGTCCCTCGCTAAACCCGGTCGCCCGATCGAGCACCGCAGGGAGGTGAAGCTGTTCAAGCGTGGGAATGACGCTCTCGACAAGTCGCGCCACCAGGGATGCGCGGCCCCGCTGCAGGAACACGCTCACCCGGACACGCTCCTCGCCGAACTCATGCGCCAGATCCAGGTTGCCCCGCTCGCGCAGCCTCTCGATCGCATCCTCGCCGAGCCAATCCTTCACCAGGTCTTCGACCTCGCCGGGGCGCAGCGCGCCCTTCTTGGTGCGGCGCAACTCCCCGTCAACACGAAAAAGCGGAGGGGAGCCTTCCTTCAAGTGAAGGTCGCTCGCCCCCAGAGAGGACATGCGGGTCAACAGCTCGTTGATCCTGGGGTTCTCGTTCCTGCCTTGCATCGTCTCTTTGCTTTCCCCGGCTACGACAAGAGCGGAAGCAACTGAAGCCATACCAAACACAATATTACCTTCACCAGCGCCCCCTGTCAAGGAACCGCGATTGCGAGCCCTGGCCCGAATCCCTTGCAAAGGCGGCCCCTCCGCAGTAGACTGGAGGTTTCTCACGGTGCGAACAGCAAATGCTGAGCCATCAGCGCATGATCCTCCCGAAAAGCCAACCCTCAGAGCAGTAGAGGAGGTCGCCATGCCCACATACGAATACGCCTGCGACAGGTGCGGCCATTGCTTCGAGAAACTCCAGAGCATCACGGCCCCTCCGCTGAAACGGTGCCCGAGGTGCCGGAGCAAGGTGCGGCGCGTCATCAGCGGGGGTGCGGGCCTGGTGTTCAAGGGCGCCGGCTTCTACGTCACCGACGCTCGCAGCAGCAGCCCTGATAGCGAGAAGTCGGAACGCTCGAGCGAGAAGGACTCCACAACCGGGGAAGGCTCCAGTGAAGGCGAAAAGTGACGGCGGCCCCCTCGAGATCCGACCCATCGGACTCGTTCACTGCGCCGGCGAGGAGCAGGCAATCGAAATCTTCCCCGACTACGCGGAAGCGCTCCTCCGAATAGACCAGGCCGCCGAGCTACAGGTCCTCTACTGGATGCACCGGCTGAGCGAGGCAGAGAGGGGCATACTGAGCGGGCACCCCCGCGGCGACCGATCGAAGCCGCACCGGGGCGTCTTCGCCCTCCGAAGCCCCATGCGGCCCAACCCCATCGGCTCCACCACGGTGCGACTGCTTCGGCGCGAGGGAAACACCCTTCTGGTCAGCGGACTCGACGCCATCGACGGTTCGCCGGTCATTGACATCAAGATCGTTTCCTGAGGAGCCCACGCGATGGCCCGTCACGTTTACGGCCCCGTACCGTCGCGGCGGCTCGGGCGCTCGCTCGGCGTTGACCTGGTCCCGCTGAAAACGTGCTCGTTCAACTGCGTCTACTGCCAGCTCGGTGCGACGCCCCGAACGACGCTGAAGCGCGCCGAATACGTCCCCACCGACGAGGTGGTGGAGCAGGTGCGGGCCCGCCTCGCTGAAGGGCCGCCGGTGGACTACATCACCCTGGCCGGCTCGGGGGAGCCGACCCTCAACTACTCCTTCGGCTCGGTGGCCGAGCGCATCCGCGAGTTCGCCGAGGCGCCGATCGCACTGCTCACAAACGGATCCCTGTTCCACCTGCCCGAGGTGCGAGGTGCCTGCCGGGCGATTGACGTGGTAATCCCCGACCTCGACGCTGGCGACGAACAGACCTTCCAGCTCATCAACCGTCCCCATCCCGACCTGACGCTGGAGAAGCTCGTCGGCGGGCTGAGGGCCTTGCGGGACGAGTTCGCGGGCGAGATATGGCTCGAGGTCTTCCTGGCACTCGGCCTCAACACGGCGGACGCGGACGTGGAGAAGCTCCAGGGGCAGATCGAACGCATCCGCCCCGACAGGGTTGACCTCAACACGGCCGTTCGGCCGGCGGCGGAGCAGTTCGTGCGGCCCGTGCCGCCCGAGCGCCTGGAGGAGATACGCCGCATGCTCGGCCCGAAGGCAGAGGTCATCGCAGACGTCGAGGCGCTGGAGCAGACGCCGCAGATGGAGGCCACCGGGCGGGACGTGCTGGAGCTGCTCAGCCGCCGGCCCTGCACCCTCCAGGACATCGCCACGGGGCTCTCCATCCACCGGAACGAGGCGGTCAAGCACATCCAACAGCTTCTCCAGGAGGGAGAGATCGCCGAGGCGCGCGAGGGCGGCCGCCCGTTCTACCGTGCGCGCTGAACGGGCAGGGGAGCAGCCCCGAAGGCAGTTCTCCCGACGGCGGGCGGGCACGAGACGATGTGTGTTGCTGGAGGGGGACACAGGCCGTGAAGATCGCTTATCTGGACTGTTTCAGCGGTGTCAGCGGGGACATGTGCCTCGGGGCGCTGGTGGACGCGGGCGTGCCCGTGGATGCGATACGGGAAGCGCTCCGGCGGCTTCCCTTCTCGGGCTATGCGCTGGAGGCGGAGAAGGTTACCCGCGCGGGCATCGCGGCCACGCACGTGAGGATCACGCTCGATCAGAGCCCCCACCCCGAGCACCGGCGCCTCAGCGACGTGCTGGAGAGCATCCGCGCGGGCAAGCTGCCGAAGGCGGTCCAGGAGAAGGCCTGCCAGGTCTTCCGCAACCTCGCCGAGGCCGAGGCCCTGGTGCACGACAGCGACCCCGAGAGCGTGCGCTTTCACGAGGTTGGCGCCGTGGACGCCATCTGCGACGTCGTCGGCATGGTGGCGGCCCTGGAGTGGCTGGGCATCCAGGAACTCCTGTTCTCCACCATCTCCCTCGGCGGGGGGAGTGTGCGGACGGCGGAGGGCATGCTGCCCGTGCCCGCGCCGGCGACGGCAGAGCTCCTGAGGGGCCTGCCGACCGCGGGCGGCCCGGTTGAGTTCGAGCTCGCCACCCCGACCGGCGCTGCGCTGCTGAAGACCCTCGGCCGTCCCTCCCCGCGATGGCCGGCGATGCGCGTGGAACGCATAGGCTACGGGGCGGGCAGCCGGGAGGTGCCGGGGATGCCAAACGTGCTGAGGGTGGCCGTGGGCGAGGCAGGCAGCGGCGCCGAGACCGAGTCAGACCTCGTCTGGACCCTCGAAGTCAACCTGGACGACATGACCGCCGAAGAGATCGGTTTCTGCACCGAGCGGTTGCGGGAGAGCGGGGCGCTCGATGCCTTCACAACGCCGATCCAGATGAAGAAAGGCCGCCCGGCAGTCAAGCTCACGGTCCTGTGCGCGCCGGGCGAGCTGGAGGCGATGGAGCGGGCGCTCTGGCGCCACAGCACGACCCTCGGCATTCGGCGCTCCCTGTGGCAGCGCTCGAAGCTGCGCCGGCGCAGCGAGACCGTCCCCACCCCCTGGGGGAAGGTGCGGGTCAAGCTCGCCTACCTCGGAGAGGAGCTCCTGCGCTGCGAGCCGGAGTATGAGGACTGCCGCCGCCTCGCCGAGAGGGAAGGGCTGCCCCTGCGCGAAGTCTACCGCGCCGCCCGCTCGGCGTGGGAGCACTCCCCCTGAAGCCCCTCGCCACGGGGCAGCGCGCCGCCGCTCACTTGCGGTGAAACTGCCTCTCGAGTTCCTCGCGGGTGATGAGGATGGCAGTCGGGCGACCATGCGGGCAGGTGTCGGTCTGCGCCGGGCCGGAGCGTTGTGCGAGCAGGCTGTTGATCTGCTGCGGGCTGAGGCGCTGGCCCGCCTTCACGGCCCC
>JAUWZH010000054.1 GCA_030615435.1 Candidatus Brocadiaceae bacterium
TCGCAACCGGAGCTGCTTCGGCGGAGGAGGCGCTTCGGCGAAGTCGGCTCGGCGCGCCGGCTGGAGCAGGTTCTGTTGCAGTGGAAACCCCGTCCATTACAATGACAAGATAGTTATAGTAGTCCTGATACATCCTGCTTGCGGAGAAAGGCTCGATGGCTGAACGAAGGATCGTGGAAAGCCTGGTAAAGGAAAGGTCGGCGTGGCCGCACGAGCACGTCTCGCTTGTGCTGCTTGTCATTGATGGAGTGGGGGACGTGCGGCATCCGGATTTCGGGATGAGGACTCCCCTGGAGGCCGCGCAGACCCCGAATCTGGACGAGCTGGCCCCCCGCAGCGCCCTGGGACGCGTCATGCCCGTGGACTACGGCATCACTCCGGGCAGCGGCCCGGCGCACCTGGGGCTGTTCGGCTACGACCCGCGCGAGGTCGAGATCGGACGCGGCGTGCTGGAGGCGCTCGGACTGGACATGGACCTGAAGACCGGCGACGTGGCGGCGCGGGCCAACTTCTGCACCATCTCCGGCGGCCTGGTGGTGGACCGCCGCGCCGGGCGTCCGGCCACGCAGGTGAGCGCTGAGAAGTGCAAGCTCCTCCAGCAGGAACTGGGCAGGATCGAGGACGTGGAGGTCATAGTCCAGCCGGGCAAGGGGCACCGGTTCGCGGTGCTCTTCCGAGGCCCCGGCCTCGCCGAAGGGGTCAGCGACACGGACCCGCACGAGAACGGCCAGCCACTCCATGAGGCCATATCCCTCCGGCCGGAGGCCGAGAAGACCGCCCGCATCGTGGGCGAGTTCCAGAGGCGCGCCGAGGAGGTCCTGTCCGGCCACGAGCCGCTCAACGGCATCCTGATGCGCGGCATCGCCGAGCGGCCCAGCCTCCCCGGGATGCAGGAGAGGTTCGGTCTGCGCGCCGCCACCATCGCCACCTATCCGATGTATCGCGGGCTGGCGAAGCTCGCAGGCATGGAGCTGCTTCAGACGGGCCCGCGCGTGGCAGACGAGTTCCGCTGCTACGCCGAGAGCAAGGACGATTACGACTATCACTACATCCACGTGAAGGCAACCGACGAGGCGGCCGAGGACGGCGACTTCGACCGGAAGGTCAGCGCCATCGAAGAAGTGGACCGCCACCTGCCGATCATCGTGGAGAAGATGCCTGACGCCCTGGCGATCACCGGCGACCATTCCACCCCGTGCTGCATGAAGCTGCATAGCTGGCACCCGGTGCCCCTGTTGCTTCACTCGCCGCGCTGCGACGCCGGCGGGCAGAGGCGCTTCACCGAGCACGAGTGCTCCGAGGGCTCGCTCGGCATCTTCCTGGCCATGCACCTGATGTCCCTGCTGATGGCCAACGCCGGGCTGCTGGACAAGTTCGGCGCGTGAGGTCTGTTCTCGATGCGCTCCCCGGGGGGGCAACTCCCTGGCGGCAGGAGCAATGCCATGCCTGTTGAGACCATACGCTGGGTCGGCGGCGTGGGCGGGCACATCGAGCTGATTGACCAGACCCTGCTGCCCGTCGAGTTCAAGTACATCGAATGCCGGACGACGGAGCAGGTCTGGGAGGCCATCAAGGTGCTGCGCGTGCGCGGGGCGCCCGCCATCGGTATCGCCGCCGCGATGGGCCTGGTGCTCGGGGTGCAGGACTCGACGGCGCAGAGTTTCGATGAGTTCCTGCAGGACCTCCGAGAGGCCAAAGAGCTCCTTCAGAAAAGCCGGCCCACGGCGGTGAACCTGTTCTGGGCGCTGGAGCGCATGGAGCGCACTGCCCTGGAAAACAGTGACCTGCCGCTCGGCGAACTGAAGGCTCGCCTGCTGCGAGAGGCGCTCGCCATCCTGGAGGAAGACAGGCAGAGCTGCCGCGCCATCGGCCGCCACGGCGCCGCACTGCTCAGGGACGGCGACACGGTCCTGACGCACTGCAACGCGGGCGGGCTCGCCACTGCGGATTACGGGACCGCTCTGGCGGTGCTCTTCGCCGCCAAGGAGGCAGGGAAGAGCATCTCCGTCTTCGCCGACGAGACGCGGCCCCTGCTTCAGGGCGCGCGACTCACCACGTGGGAGCTTCTCCAGGCTGGCATCCCCACCACCCTCATCTGCGACAGCATGGCGGCGGCGGTCATGCGCGAGGGACGGGTGGATGCCGTGATTGTCGGCGCTGACCGCATAGCGGCCAACGGCGACGTGGCGAACAAGATCGGCACGTACGGTCTGAGCGTGCAGGCGCGGCACCACGGCGTGCCTTTCTACGTGGCCGCGCCGGCCTCGACATTCGATCTCCGCCTCGAGGACGGCTCACGAATACCCATCGAGGAGCGTGATCCCGAAGAGATCAGGCGCTGGGGAGGAAGGCAGATAGCGCCCGACGGGATTGAGGTCTACAACCCCGCCTTCGACGTCACACCCGCCGCTAATATCACCGCGATCATCACCGAGAGAGGCCTCATCGAAGAGCCGACCACGGGCAAGATAGCAGCCCTGCTGGAGAACGCGGAACAGGGCCCTTTCGGCCGCGCCGAGTAACGGAACACGCCGCCTCACAGTAGCTCCTCCGGCACGCTCACCGGCCGACCGGTCTTCAGGGCCTTCTCCACTGCTTCCCCCACTGCGACGACCTCCAAGATGTGCTCGTGGGGGATGGGTTCGCAGCCGGTCCGCACCATCTTCAGAAACACCCGCAGTCCCGCCGGGTAGAGGCCCTCGCTGTCGAGGACGGAGCCGTCCGCTCCCTTCTTGCCGTAGGCCGCCACGTGGAAGAAGTAGGGGATGTTGTGGAGCACTTGCAGCGAGACGACCGGCGCTCCCTCGTACTGCAGCGTGGCCACGAGGTTGCCGGCATGATGCACCGCGCTGACCCGCCGCACGCCCGTACCGAAGGCCTCCTGCATCAGCTCGATGGCGTGTACACCGTAGAAGATGAAGCCGCCGTGCTCGCTCTTGACGTCCCCGGGGCCGGCGCTCACCCCGGCGGTCAGGGGACCAATCTTCTTCAGACCCTTGATGAACCGCACGATGGCCGGGGCGTAGCGCAGACATGAGAACGAGGTCAGCGGCGTGCCGCGCCTGCGCGCAGCCCGGATCATTTCGCGCGCATCGGAGAGGGTGGTCGCAAAAGGCTTGTCCACGAAGGCAGGTATGCCGGCCTCGAGGAATGACAGCACATGCTCGCGGTGCAGGCCGCCGTGCCTGAACAGAACCATGACGGCGTCCACCTCGCCGAGCATCTCTGCGGGGTCCTCCACGATGCGCGGTATCTGTGTCTTCTCGGCCACCTGTGCTGTGCGCTCCGGGTCGTGCCCGTAAATGCTGACGACACGGGCGCCGCGCACCCGCCCGGGGAAGTCCTTCACGTTGCACAACTGCGAGAAGCACTCCGCGTGCGAGCTGTCGCAGCCGACAATGCCTATTCGAATCATCTCATCCACCCTTCCTCAAGAGCCAACGTCACAGACCTGTCGCATATCAAACAGGCCCTCGGGGCGTTCGTCAAGATACAACCCGCTGCCGGCGGGTCTGCCGTGGCCCCAGAAACGCGGCGGGTGTCGCACCGTCTCGATCTACGGGGTCATGAATCGGCGGCGCATGCGGTCGAGACCGGCTCCTTGCGGGCCGATTGCCTCTCCGGTATCGTGTTGGCCGAAGGATGCGCCGCGCAGGGCGGCAGTCCGGCACTTCGGTCTGCGGCTATCGCTCCGATGCGGTTCCACTTCTTGGGCATTCTGCCGTGAGAATCCAGAGGGGTCTCCACGACTGGGACGTTACGTATGCGGAGGCTCGGCGTCTCCAGGAGGAGCTGGCGGGCCGGGTGAAACTCCGCCCTCTGCCCGCAAAGATAGACCTTGTGGCAGGCGCTGACATGGCATTGAGCGTGGCGGACGGCCTCTTCTTCGCGGCGGTGGTCGTGATGAGCTTCCCGGCCCTGGAGGTGGTTGAGGAACAGGTGGCGCAGGCCCCGGCGCAGTTTCCGTATATCCCCGGCCTGCTCAGTTTCAGGGAGGGCCCGGCGGTGTTGGTGGCGATGGAGAAGCTGGAGAGCCGGCCGGACCTGGTCATTTTCGACGGACAGGGCATCGCCCATCCCCGGCGCCTGGGCCTGGCGGCGCACATGGGGCTTTGGCTCGGGATTCCGACGGTGGGCTGCGCAAAGAGTCGCCTGGTGGGCGAGCACGAGGAGCCGGCCGAGCAGAAGGGCGCCAGGGTGCCGCTTACCTACGGGGGGGGATTGGTCGGAAGCGTGTTGCGCACAAGGAGTCACGTCAAGCCCGTCTACGTCAGTCCCGGCCACCTCTGCGACCACGAGGGCGCCTGCCGGATGGTGCTGGAATGCTGCACTCGATACCGGCTGCCCGAGCCGACGCGCCAGGCCGACCTCCTCGTCGGGCGGGTCAAGCGCGCGTTTCGCCGCCAGGCCGAAGTTCAGCGGCGCGGGTAGCCCTGCGCGCACGCGCAGCAGGCGGACGAGGCAACCTACGGGAGGTCCCGGGCGGTGAGGGGCCGCGCATAAGTGCCCTCACACCGGTCAGGAAGCGGCTCGGGAACGTAGGGGCTCTTGACGGTGAAGATGTTGCCGTTTTCGCAGATCTTGGCGTAGAAGGCCATTGTCTTCCCGCACTGTGGACACTGAACGGGGAAGGTCTTCGACCACCTGACCTTGTTGATTTGGCCACAGGCTTCGCACCTCACGTACATGGTGTGGCCGCCGGTGGCGGCCTGCCGCCACCAGATGCCCAGTCCCAGTAGGAAAAGCGCTGCGATGAGCGCCGCAGCACGCACGGGGGGATTGCGCAGAGAAAGCGCCTTGCGCAGGGCGCCGAGTGGCCTACGGCGCGCGGGCTCCACGGCCATGTCGTGGGCAATCCTCAGGGTCCCGTGGCCGTTGCGCTGTTGCAGCCTGAGCACTGCGAGCATCTGGGCTTCATTGATCACGCCCCGTTCCATCAGGAGCTGGCACAGCGGCGGCACCTCGTGATACCTCCTGGCATCCCTCAGTTGCAGGCTCTGCGTCTGCTGCACCTTCTCGGCATCCACGTCGGTGGTGGCCTGGAGCCTCTGGACGAATCTGCCGTCGTCTTCGTCGGGGCGGGGGCGACTGAGGAACTCCAGCAGGCGGAGGGACTCTTTCTCCGCCAGAAAGCCCTCCTGAATCATTATCTCGTGCACGGGCTGGGCGGCGTTGCCTTCCTGAATCTGGCGATTCTGCTTGAGCAGCGCCAGTTCGTATTGATACGGGGTGATGAGCTCACACCATTTGGCCCATTGGGCGAAGCGCACGTCGGCGAGGGCATAGCCCTTACTGCGGTCGGCCACGCAGTAATCCACCGCCCCCCCGGGAGCCACCAGGGGCCTGACCTTTCCGCTGTGGCACCTGGCGCAGATGATCCCTTCGTGCCAGGAGCGGGCGCGAAAACGCCGCCCGCAGGCCTCGCAGTAGACTGCAACCGCCTCTTGAATACCTGCCTCGCCGGTGGTATCGGACATGTCTCTAAGCCGTGCCCTCTATCTCGTCAAGATAGCCGCTCTCTGGCCAGAGGCTGTCGGCATACTCGTGCAGGGAACTCAGCGTTGCCGGCATCAGCTCAAGTTCCCGCTCTGCGGCGGCATTGCTCACCAGCGAGGCCAGATTGCGCAGCCTTTCCAGAAAGGGGTCTTCGGCGCCTCCCCAGTTCACCGTGTTGCACGTGACGAACACGAGGCTCCTGACGGGCACATCGTCCGCCTCCATCCGATCGAGGCACTTCGCGATGAGCCTGCCGGCGTGCTCGTTGAGGCACGGCTCTTCGATGCGCAGGTGCGGCGGGGTATACATCTCGGCCCGCACCTCGCCCTTCGCATCGAAGTCGCTGCTGATCGGTGTCTCGAAGAACTCCATGGTGCCGGGGATCTTCCTGTCCAGCGGATCGGTGTGGTGCGGGAAGGGGTGGGCTTTCTGCCACAGGCTGCACTGGTCCAGGTCAATGCGGACCGGCAGAGAGCAGCTTCCCTGACGAAAGCCCTCCAGGCAGAGCACCTGGAAGGTGTAGTCGTTGGCGCTGAAAAACCCCGACCGAAAACTCTCCGTGCGCTCACCCATGTGCTCCTGCCAGACCGTGCTGGCGAGCCCCACGATCTCACGCTGTCTGTCGAAGCTGTAGGAGCCGAGATAGCTCTGATAGTTCGACAGTTGCGGGTGGCACAGCAGCCCCAGTTCCATCCCGCTCGCTTTGAGTTCCTCCGCCACCTCCCCGAGACGGTTCAGGCACTGCGGAGCCAGGAAGAACGAGCCCTTCAGTTCGGCCTCGGCCAGTCCCCGGGCAAAGTTGGAGACCGAGCCCCCGGCCTGGTCCCAGGATTCCGGCCCCGGGACGGCTTCAGGGCCGTCCGGCGGGACACAATCCATGGTGAACAGCACGTGAAGTGGCATGGCAGCGGTTCGGCCCATCCCCGGCGAAGCTCCCCACTCGGATGGCCAGCACGGAGGTGCCTCCAGTCCCAAAAGCGCCCCCGATGAGTTTACGAGATTCGCCGCACCGGTGCAAATCCGCCTGCGACACCTTCGGGGTGCGCACGGGGCAGCCCTGCGATATTCCCTTTTACTCGGGCTCGTGAATATGGTAAAAACAGTGGCCGTCTGGATGCAAGACAGGCGAATGATGTTCTGGTGACATATCGAGGGGGTGGCCAGGGCGTTTCGCCCGGGATCCACCAACCGAGAGCTCTCGGGCGGGACGTCCGCCCTCGCACAACGGGAACACCCTTCAGGTTCTCACTTGGAACGTGGCGGCAGGCAGAAACAACACAGTGCGCTGTGTGAGAATCAGGTCCCTTCGGGCGCCCCTGGTGCTGGGGGCGCTGTGCTGGCTGGGCGTCGCCGCGTGGGCCCAGGCCCCCCTGGTCGAAACAGACCTTCGCCCTTATCCCGTGCGGCTGGAAAGCCACGGCAGGGTCTTGAGCTGGGAAAACGACGAGGTGAAGGTCTTCGTCGTCCCGTCCGGGGGCCAGGTTCGGCAGGGACCGCTCAGAATGGCGGCGGCCGGCCTGGTGGTATGGCTCGACAAGGAGGTGTCCCGCCGGTCGGACGTGCGGGCGGCCACGGTGCGGGTCTACGCCGAGGGAGCCGGCGTGCCCGGCAATAAAGCGAGCAAACCCGTCTTCCTCGTGGAGAAGCGCAGGGTTCAAGAGGCTTCGGTCATCTGCCTGCGCCTGCGCAGTGGCGTAGGTTTTAGCTGGAATTGCACTGTGGCGCCCGTGGAGGACCTTCAGGGACTGCCCCTGTACCGCAGGGCGGAGTCTGCTACCCGAGGCGCCCCGATCAGCTTCGTGCTGGACACGCTGCCTGAGACGCCCCGTGTAACTCGGGAGAAGGCGCCTGGCAGGGTGCTGGAGGCCGACGAGTTCCATTCCTTCGGTGGGGATGAAGAGGGGCCTGTCGCCGTCGTATACCTTGGCGACGTGCACGGCTGGTACGAGAAGGTGCAGATCAACGCCGACGTGGCCGTCGTGTGGTTTGACGAGTCAACCGGTTCTTACGAGATATACGCCCGGGGCAACGTCCTGTTGAAGATAAGGCGAAAGGCGCTGCCGGGCGGCTTGCCAGAGGAGTCTCGGGGACTGCTGGAAAGTTTCGAGAGCGTGCGGGCGGACGAGATTTACATCAACCCCAGACGAGAACGCGGCCTGGCGAGCCGGGCTGAACTGCGCTTCAGGGGGCCTGAGCAGCGCCCCCAGGACATATACGTCGTGCGCGGCCGCGAGGTCTACATCCTGGATAGCCAGAACCTCTACATGCGCGAGGGCGGCATCACCACGTGCCCGTTCGGCCACCCGCATTATCAGTTCAGCGCCGAGCGAGCGCGGCTGGTGCACTATGCGCCGAGCCTCTTCCTCTCTGGCTGGGACGTGGAGATCAGGGCGGGCAGGGAGGAACGCACGCTGATCGGCCTGCCGTTCCTGGCCACAGACCTGGGCAGGGGGGAAGGCTTTCTGCTGGCGAGCAGTGTGCTGGGCAGCAGCATCAAATTCGGCCCTTTCCTGAAGACCCGCTGGAGGCCCGGGCACGTCGGCCTGGCGCCCGACTGGGTGGAGGACTGGCTCGTGCACCTGGACTACTACGGCGCCCGCGGCCCGGGACTCGGAACGGAGCTGCAGTACGGCTTCGGCAGTCCGGGGGGCCCCCGTCACTCCGGAGTGCTCGATGCTTATTACCTCCAGGATTCGGGTGAGGAGGACGACACCGGCCTTCCCGTTTCGAGGGCGGATCGCGGCCGGTTCTGGCTTCAGCATCGCGCGCAGTGGGACGAGCGGTGGCGCACCGACGTGGAGCTGTACTGGCTGTCCGATTCCGGCTTCCTGAACGAGTACTTCGAGGGGGATTTCGAGGGAAAGAAGGCGCCGGAGAACTACCTGTTCACGCGCTATCGCAGGGACACCTTCTGGGGCGGACTTCTGTTCAGCGGCCGTCTGAACGAGTTCCTCACCCGTCTGGAGGAACAGCCGAGCCTGGAGCTTCAGTGGATCGGGGTGCCGACTGGTCCTCTGGTACACTACACTTCGTTTGAGGCGGGTCTGTACGACCTGGAGGTAAGCAACGAACTGGCTATGGCCGACCCGCCGTCTCTGGTGCGCGCGCATGCCGAGCACAGGATTTCCCGGCCACTGTCCGTGGGGTTCGTGCGGTTGGATCCTTTCGTGCGCGCCCTCGTCACGTGGGCCAGCATAGGGGCGCCGTCCGGCGGTTTGCAATCCGGTTCCCTGTCCAGGGTCGGTGGCGGCGGCGGCGTGCGCGCCAGCGCGGACTTCAGCCGCTCCTACGACATCCGAAGCAAACTGTTCGCTCTCAACAGGCTGCGGCACGTCCTGACGCCGTTCGCCGAGTTGGAGTTGCTGCCTTTCATGAGCGCGGATTCGGAGGACTTCATCCAGCTCGGCGGGCAGGATCCCTGGCCCCGGGGCGGAGGCGGAGCGCCGGCCGGAACCGATCGCGTTGACGGTATTGACAGACGGGGTGAGTTGAGGGTGGGCCTGCGGCAGCGCCTTCAGACCAAGCGCCGCAGGGGCGATGCGCTGCGTACGGTGGACTGGATCGAGCTCGACGCCGCTTTGGTGAGCCGCTCCGATGACTCGGTCGCAGTGGTCCGCGATGACGATTACCTGGATGTGGACTTCAACTGGTTGCTCAGGCCCGGACTGACATTTTTTTCCCGGGACAATCGCATCAGCCTCGAGGGGGGAACCGACGTCTACAACCTGGGGACGGCTTTGACCCTGCGCAAGCAAACCCGCTTGCTGTTCGGCTACCATTACGTCGGCAACCTCAGCTCCTCGGTCAGCGCCACCCTCACAGGGAGGCTGAGCGATCGCTACTCTTTGAGTCTGCTGGAGACCTTCGAGTTGGGCTCCCGCGGCACCAGCGAAGCCGAGAACCTGGAAACGGACGTGACGCTCAGAAGGTTCCTCCACAAGTGGATACTCGACCTGAGGGTGCGGTACGACAAGGCCAACGAGGATATGGTCATCCTGCTCGTTTTTTCTCCCATGGGGCTGGACTTCCAGCATTGGTGAAGCGGGGCGTCCGCCCTCTGCAAGCACAACCGGCTTGGGGGAGGCTCGGGTTTCTCGATGGACAAAGTGTTGCCCTTTGAGGCGCGTGAGCAGAAGATATGGACGGTCAGCCAGCTCACCGCACGCATCAAGCAGGCCCTTGAGACCTCTTTCAGCGACGTGTGCGTGGCGGGCGAGGTCTCGCAGTTCAAGCGCGCGGCCTCCGGACATATCTACCTGACTCTCAAGGACGAGGACGCCGTGGTGCGGGCCATCATCTGGCGCCCGCTCGCCTCGCGCATGAGATTTGAGCTGGAGGAGGGGCTGGAGGTAGTGGCTCGGGGCCACGTGGACGTCTATCCGCCCAGGGGCAGCTACCAGCTCATCATCATCGAGGTGCAGCCGCGCGGGCTCGGCGCGCTCCAGCTCGCCTTCCGCCAACTGTTGGAAAGGCTCCAGAACGAGGGCCTCTTCGAGCCGGAACACAAGAAGCCGCTGCCTGCGTTTCCGCGTAAGATCGGCATCGTGACCAGTCCCACGGGGGCGGCCCTCCGGGACATGTTGCGGGTGATTTCCGACCGCTGGCCGCTGGTGAAGCTCTACGTGCTGCCGCGGCGCGTCCAGGGGGAGGGGGCCGCCGGGGAGATCGCCGCCGCCCTCCGGCTGCTCAATGCGAAACGCCCGGACCTGGACCTCATCATAGTGGGCCGGGGGGGAGGGAGTCTCGAGGACCTCTGGGCGTTCAACGAGGAAGTGGTGGCGCGGGCGATCTTCGACAGCGAGATACCGGTCGTGAGCGCCGTGGGGCACGAGATAGACTTTTCGGTCTCCGACTTCGTGGCCGACCTGCGCGCCGCCACTCCGAGCGAGGCCGGCCAGAAGGTCGTGCCTGACCGGCGCGAAGTCCAGCGCGACCTGAGGCACCTCAAGATGCGCCTCGGGGGCGCCCTGCAGCGAATCGTCGTGCGGGCCCGCCAGCAGCTCGCGGCACAGGGGCGCAGTCACGTCCTGCGCCATCCGGAAATTGCACTCCAGCAGCGAGCGCAGAGGGTGGATGAGCTGCTGGAGAGGATACAAGCGTCGTTCCGCCACGGGCTCCAACTTGCAAAGGAGAAGCTCAGGGCCGTGTCGGCTGAACTTGAAGCCCTCGGCCCCCTGAGGGTGCTGGAGCGGGGCTACAGCGTTACGTTCGGGCCCGACGGGGCGGTGTTGCGCTCGGCGGAGGGCCTGCGGCGGGGCGACGTGATCCTGACCCGCCTGATGCGGGGGGAAGTGCGTTCCAGCGTGCTTCAGCCGGGAACCGCGGGCAAAACCTCAACCGAGAAAGGCAAAGGTGATGCTTAGTCCTTCGATTCGTAAATTCGACCACGAACTTACTCCCTCAGGACTGAGCAATTCCCCGTGCCGGCCCGCACTGGCGATCTGCGTGTGGCTCAGCGTCATGCTGGCGTCTGCTTACTGCTCTGAGGCGCCGGACCCTGAAGTGGCAGGAAAGTATCCCGTGATCAGGGCCGACGAGGGAGGTCGCGTGATTGTGGAGGACGGGGCTAACGGCTACCGCCTCAGCCTTCCCGGGGCGTATTGGCAGTGCAAGACCGCCTCCCGGATGGCCTCCGAGGTGCCGGCCCGGGGCTGCTCGGGCGCCGGCGGAGCAATGCCGCCCGGGCTGCTGCTCGTCGTCCAGAACAAGGACGCTCCGGCAGTGGCGAGCCTCGAGTTGCTCCCGGAGCGCTTCCTGATGCGGGGCAGGGCGGACCTGGAGAACTATATGGAACAGCGTCACAGGCTCCTGAAAGAGCGCGGCGGGGCCGCCGTTGAGTTCGGGCCCTCCTCATACAGCGAGAGGGACGGCATGATCATCCCACGGGCCACCTTCACCGTCTCGGCCCGCGATCAGGGGCAGAAATACCTCCTGGTGCACTTTTTCGTGCGGCCCAAAGGAGAAGACGCGCGCATCTACCAACTGGCCTGCATAGCACTCGAAGGGGACTTCGAGAGGCTCCGCGAGGACTTCGAGCACATCGCGGCCAGCTTCAGGTTCACCGGGCAGGTGGCTGCTGAGTTTTTCGTGCCGGATGCGCCCGCAGAGAGGCTTCCGACCGCCCGACAACCTTCGTCCCGTGTGCCCGCATGCGGGGGCGGCTACGTGGGGATGCTCTTCGCCATGCTCATCGTGTTCGCGGTCTACTGGATGATACGGCGGCGTTCCTCCCGCCCCCAGGTCTGAGGGCCGCCTCGGAGTCCGTCGCCAGGCAAGCGCGGCGCAGAACGCTGGTTGTGGCCGGAACCCCCCCCATTTAAAAAAACAACTGCATAGGCCACAAGCGGCACC
>JAUWZH010000288.1 GCA_030615435.1 Candidatus Brocadiaceae bacterium
GCCGATGTTGTCAGGATCGAACTTCCATATCGGCAGCAGCGCGATCATCGCCTTCCCGAACGCCGGGTTGCCGCGCAGCAGCATCTTCAGGGCATCGTCCAGAGCGCGGGCGTTCTCGCTGCCGCCGTGACACAGAAGCAGGTAGAAGCTCCGAAACCCCTGCGCAGCGAGCGAAAGGAGCACGTCGCTGAGTACCAGGGACATGACAGCCGGGGAGATGTTGATCGTGCCCGGCAGGCCCCCGCCGGAGAACGATTGGTACATCACCGGCGCCACCAGTATGCCGGCCTTCTCCCCGACCAGCCGCCCGACGCCTTCGGCGACGATGGCGTCCGTCTTCAAAGGCAGATGATACCCGTGCTGCTCGATAACGCCGATGGGCACGATGATTGACCGTTTGCGCTCCAGGTACTCCCTCACCATCTTCACGGTCATGTGTTCCATGGCGGGAAAGGGGTGATTCGCGCTTTCGGGTGCCACTGTTTTCGCCTTTCTGGAAACAAGGGGCGCGGGGGGCCTCACCTGCCCGCCTTTATCTCGTTTACCGACTCGATGACCGCATCGGCCATGTATTTCAACTGCTCGCGGGTGAACTCGTAGAGCGGCAGGTGAGTGAAGCGTCTGTTGAACACTTCTTCGGTTGCCGGACAGGTTTTCTGGATCGCGGCGGTGTCGTAGCCGAGCTGGCGCATGATGCTGAACCTGTAGAGCGGTGCGAAGTGAGGAATGTTGACCACTCCCTTCTGCGCGAGCTTGCTCTTCAGGAGCTGGACGTCCCCGCCGACCACCTCCGGGTTGATCTGGAGCAGGTAGAGGTGATGTGTGCTTCTCACCCGCTCGGTATCGCCCGGGGGTGTGATGATGCCTTCCACCTTGCTGAAGCGGCTCGTCAGATATGCAGCCGCCCTCCGACGCCTGGCGATAATGCCCTTCAGCCGTCTCATCTGCCCCAGCAGGCAGACCGCCTGGATCTCGGTCGCCGAATGGTTGCCGGGGGCGAAACGGCCGCTCTTGCCCTTGAGCGCCACAACGTCGTAGAGCCAGTTCGGTATCTGCCGGCTGAGGTCCAGGCCGAGAAAGCGGCTCTTGGCAAAGTCCCTGCCGAAGGGGGTGTTGCTGACGAGAATCCCGCCTTCGCCGAGCGAGGTGACGTTCTTCACCTCGTGGAAGCTGAACGCGCCGAAGTGACCGATCGCCCCCACCATCTTGCCCCTGTAAACGCTGCCGAATGCGTGGGCTGCATCCTCGATCACCGTGATCTTGTTCGCCCGCGCCAGACGCATGATCGGGGCCATGTCCACCGGGTATCCGCCCATGTGAACGGGGATGATGACCTTCGTCCTGCGCGTTATCTTTTTCTCGACATCCTTCGGATCCATGTTGACGGTCCGGGGGTCAACATCGGCCAGCACGACCTTCGCCCCGATGCTGAGCGGGTAGGCAATCGTGGCAATGAACGTGATGGACGGCGCGATGACCTCGTCGCCGGGCTTGAGGCCCGCGAACTTGTATGCGATCTCGAAGCCCGCCGTCGCGTTGCTCACGAAGAGGGCGTGCTTGACCCCGAGCATCCCGGCCGCCTCTCTTTCCAGGGCTTCAACTCTCTTGCCGACGGTCAACTTGCTGGCCAGGGTCGCGCAGGCGCGGAGCTTGCCGACTTCCTCCGCCACGCGCTCGAACTGAGCCGTGTATTCCTTGCGCTTGCCGGCAGCCGGCGGGAGCAAGAACCGGAGGACTTCGAGCGTGTCCCGTTCCCGGACAGGTTCGCCGACCGCAGCCCAGGGAATGCGGGCTTCACCGCTATCGTACCGGAAATCCGCGCTTCCCTTACGTTTCCTTTTTCCCATCCTCTTCTCCTCCCATGTGAGTTGATTGAAGTCACCATTCGCACAACCTGAAGTGGGCCGCCACCTCACGGCCGTTGTCCCGAACCGCCGGCGGTTTACGGCTTGCCTCTGGATCTATGCGTCAACGACACGCACGACACGCTTCTCCGCCACGGCCCGGTAGATCGCTTCGACGAGCCTGACCGAGCGTCGGCCGTCTTCCAGACCTGCCGGCGGCTCCCTCCCCTCCAGGATGCAGCGGCTGAACGTTTCGACCATCTGGCCGTAGATGCCTTTGCCCTCCAGGTGGTACTCCTCACGGCCCGCCGCCACGTCTCGGACCTGCTCGGCGCTGTAGCCGGTTTCCTCCGACTGGATGATGCTGAACATGGTGCCGGTTGGATCCTGTCCGATTGTGCCCTGCCCCACAATCGAGCCCTTCGTGCCGTGCAGTTCAAGCATGTTCTGGGCCGCGGCGTCCGGCAGGTTGAAGTAGTTGTCAACGATCCCGTGCGAGCCGTTGCTCAGGCGCACGACGATGGTGGAAGCGTCTTCGATCTTCGTCGGGTATTGGTGGGTCATCCGGTCCTGGAAGCCGGCCACCTCGACGATCCGGGCGCCCATGATCCATTCCAGAAGATCCAGGCAGTGAGTGCCCATGTCAATCAGCGCGCCACCGTGGCTGCGCGAGATGTCCTGTCTCCAGGCCCCAGGGATGGGCGGGTACCAGCAGGTGAGTTGCGCTCGGCCCATCACGATCTGCCCCAGGGCACCCGACTGAACCAGCTCTCGGGCCTTCCTGTTGTAAACGTTGTTGCGCATGCAGAAACCCACCATGAACTTCACGCCCGCCTTCGTGCATGCGGATTCCATCTGATGGACCTCGTGCATTGAGACGGCCATTGGCTTCTCGCAGAGGATGTGCTTGCCGGCCTGCGCTGCCTGCACCGTCTGCCGGCAGTGGAGGTGCTGCGGCGTGGCGATGTAGACAGCATCGAGGTCCTGCTCCAGCAGTTCCCGTTCCGTGTCGCACCAGTGCGGGATTCCGAATTGCTCGGCAACTTCCCTGGCGCGCTCGGCGGTCCGGTTCATGACGGACACGATCTGCGCGTTCGAGACCATCTGCTGCGCCTCGGGAATCGTCCGCCTGGCGGCGATCCCCCCGGACCCGATGACCCCCCAACGAACCGTGGCCATAATCGTTTCTCCCTCTCAAGACCGATGTTCCCGCTCGCCTTGCTGGGCCATGCACGGGCACCAGTGCAATACTACAGAGCGCCCCTGCGTCTGTCAACGCGCGCACACACAACCGATCTCAGCACGGCCCCGCGGCACAACGCGGAGGAAGCGCCTCCCCGGTCTTGCCTGACAGGAGGGGGCGCTGTCGGGTGAAACGACGTCAACAGACAGGCATTCCCGGGGAAAGCATGCCGAAGGGGTCTCTGAGGAGGCAGAAAGGTGGCTTTCCCTCCGATCATGGGCCTAGTGCCGTTTCCAGAAAGGTAGCTTTACTTTTTTCTTGCCTCTAAGGTGTTTGTTCGCACTTGCTTAGGACACATTCTGGCTCTTGGGTGCCGGGCCGTGCCATGCTGAAGCAGCATTTCTCGCTTCAGCATGTGGAG
>JAUWZH010000329.1 GCA_030615435.1 Candidatus Brocadiaceae bacterium
GCTCGGCAACGTCCTTGACCAGGTAGTTGTGCTTGGTGAGGGGCCGGGTAATGCCGGTCACGTCGGCTTCCTGAAAGGCATCGTTCCCGATGAGGTTCGTCCTCACCTGGCCGGTGATGGCAACGACGGGAACGCTGTCCATGCAAGCAGTGGCCAGGGCGGTCACCAGATTGGTGGCTCCCGGGCCGCTGGTCGTCAGGCACACTCCCACCTTCCCGCTCGCACGGGCGTAACCGTCAGCCATGTGGCCGGCGCCCTGTTCGTGTCGCACGAGGATCACTCGCAGCGGTGCTTCATAGAGGGTGTCGAAAAGTGGGATCACCGCCCCGCCGGGCAGCCCGAAGATGACTTCTACGCCCTCTGCCAGAAGCGCATCTATGAGTATCTCTGTTCCCTGTTTTCCCATGACCCGTCCTGGTACCCTGAATCGTGCCGGACGCCGCCGCACCTTTCAGCAGTGGAAGCCGGCAGGCCGACGAAAAAACAATCCGCCCGTGCCGCCGCTTCCACGCCGACAACCCTGCTGCCAGCCCGCAAAAGCACAGGCGAGAAATCCCGTCAACCCGCTCGGCCCAGAAGCTACCGGCCGATTTCCTGCCAAGCCCGGGGCCTGAACCCGCCGAAGGCATCCGGCCGCAGCCAGCTGGAAAAGACAGCGCTCCCCGTGCCCTGAGGCTGCGAGCGCAATGCTTTGAGCTTCCCGCCGGTCCCTCAGAAGATCCCTTCCCCGAACCCGCCGGACTCTTCCTCTTGCTCTTGCTCTTGCTCTTGCTCTTGCTCTTGCTCTTGCTCTTCCTCTTGCTCTTCCTCTTCCTCTTGTTCTTCCTCTTGCTCTTGCTCCGGCTCGTCTTCTTGCCGTTCTTCCGGTTCCTCGCCTGTGGGGCCGGCCGGCACTTCGCTCTCGAGCTCATCGCGGGGCATCTCGTCGGCAGCCGCCCCTTGGATCTCCTCTGCAGAGAGGGCAAGGTAATCGTCCCCCTCCTCGCCGAGCTCCTCCAGTTCCTCCTCGCCGCCCGGTCCGGGCTCTTCCGTGAGGCCCTTTGGTTCCTGTTCGTAGGCCGAGAGCACGGTTGACTGGATCAGCTCACGACAGTCCTGCAGGATGGGATGGGCCACGTCCACGTGGAACTTGTCGCGGCCTCTGGCACGGTTCTCATCCAGCTTTGCGCCGCAATCCGAGCAGAACTTCGCCCTCAGATGGTTCTTGCCGCCGCAAGAAGGACAGTTGTCGCTCAACTTGCGACTGGGCATGGCCACGAACAATCCCTGCCGCCCTTCAATCACGCGCAAGTCGTGGACGACGAATTCATCGTCTATCGTTATGCTACAGAACGCGCGCAACCTATCCTTGCGTCCTCTCAGCGGCTTTACACGCACCTCTGTAATGTTCAAGTGAGCTCACCCCCATCAGCAAAAGTATTGCTCTATTCCCCGCACGCTCTCCACGGCCAGCGCAGGCACGTCGAGTTCTCGCTCCAGCTTCAATGCAGCCTCCCGAGCCTCGCCCCCGCCATCAAAGACCCCAAAGAAGCCCGAACCACTGCCGGTGAGGCAGTGCCCCCGACATCCCGTGGGCGGCAGGGCATCCTCCAGCATGTCCGCGATCCGGCGGGTGTCGGGGCTGAGTCGGAAGGCAGGGGCCTGCAAGGCGTTATGTAAGCCCTCGCCGAGTCTCCTCACGTCTCCTGTTGCCAAAGCAAGCTGCACCGCCGTAATACTACCCCCCTGCCCTCCCCTTGTCAAGGCAGGGGCCGCCTCGTACGCCTCCCGGCTCGAGATGGGATCCGGCGGCACGAGCAGGACGTAGTGGAACTTCCCGCGCGCGGGGAGCGGCCTTACCCTCTCGCCGCGCCCTTCACACAGGGCGCTGCCCCCGTGCAGGAAGAACGGCACGTCGCTTCCGAGCTGCGCCGCGAGGCCCTCCAGCTCTTTCAGGCCGAGGGCGAGTCGCCACAGTTCGTTCAAGGCGCGCAGGGTTGCAGCGCAGTCGCTGCTGCCGCCGCCGAATCCGCGCCCTACCGGGATGCTCTTGCTGAGCCGGATTTCCACTCCCCTGCGGCACCCGAGCTTCCGCTGCACGAGCCGGGCGGCGCGCACCACCAGGTTGTCCTCCGCGGGCGGCAGGTCGGGCCCGGAGCCGCGCAGGGCGACCTCCCCGTCCGCGCGAAGTGTGAAGCCCAGCTCGTCATACAGGCTCACCGCCTGCATGACCGTGCGGATCTCGTGGTAGCCGTCCCGCCGGCGGGCGAGCACTTCCAGAAACAGGTTGATCTTCGCCGGCGCCCTCACGCGCAGTGTTTCGCCCCTGCCCCCCTCATCTCTGCTCACGTTCCGGCTCCTCATTGATGTCGAAGAGGCTGATCTGGCTGTTCCCGTAGATGCGCCGGTCGAAGCATTCCATCCGCTCCGTGGGCCAGGCGGCATGTGGCATCGGCGCGTGGTGAAGCATGAGCAGAGCCCCGCGGGCGATCCACGAGTCAATCATCCCCTCCAGCGCGCGGAACAGATCGGCCCGCCGCTTCGCCTCTCCCACCATCGCGTAGGGAGGATCGGCGAGCACGAGCCGCGCGGGAACCGTCCCTTCCGGACGCTGCCTGCGCGACAGGGACAGCACGTCCGCCCGCAGTATGTGCGAGCGGGCGGAGAGT
>JAUWZH010000212.1 GCA_030615435.1 Candidatus Brocadiaceae bacterium
GGGCGCGGACGTGATCTACTTCCCCGAGGACCTCGGCCAGCTCTGCGAGGCAGTGAAGGAATGCGCGCGCAAGGGGATGCCCCTCGCGGTCGCCGGGGCGCGGACCGGCATCGTGGGGGGCGCCGTGCCGGCCGAGTGTGAGGCGGTCCTGGCGCTGGAGCGCCTCAACCGCTTCCGCTTCGTCCGCTACGACGAGGCCGAAGGGGCCTTCTTCGCGGGCGTGGAGGCGGGCTTGATCCTGTCGGCCTTCCAGCAGGCGCTTCGCAACACGCCGCCGGAGGAGATGCCCTGGGCCGATGAGTCCAGCCGGCAGGCCGCGGCGCGCCTCATGCGCCGCGAAGGCCGACGCCTTTTCTACCCCGTAGACCCCACGGAGACCACCGCCCAGATCGGCGGGACGGTGGCCACGAACGCGAGCGGCGCACGCACCTTTCACTACGGCCCGACCAGGCGCTGGGTAGAGGCGGTGACGGTGGTGCTCGCCTCCGGAGAGGTGCTGCGGCTGCGCCGTGGGGAGGTTGTGGCGTCGGACGGGCGGTTCGTGCTTGAATCCGATTGCGCGGGCGAGCGTGTCGTCCGCATCCCACACCTCGACATGCCCTCGACCAAGCACGCCGCCGGCTACCACCTGCGCCGGAACATGGACGCCGTGGACCTGTTCGTGGGCAGTGAGGGGACGCTCGGCGTCGTCTGCGAGGTGGAGCTACGCCTGGCGTTCGAGCCGCCGCAGCGGCTCTTCATGACGGCTTTCCTGGGCTCGGAGTCCGATGCGCTCGGCTTCGTGCAGGAAGTGAGGCAGGCCGGGCAGTTGCAGCCCATCGCCATCGAATACGTCGGCCCGAACGCCCTGGAGCTGCTGCGAGAGAAACGCCGCCAAGAGGGGGCATCAAGC
The DNA here is from genome assembly GCA_030615435.1 of Candidatus Brocadiaceae bacterium. Classification (GTDB taxonomy): domain Bacteria; phylum Planctomycetota; class Brocadiia; order SM23-32; family SM23-32; genus JAUWZH01. The sequence goes on from JAUWZH010000212.1 coordinate 893, forward strand.
GACGTGCCACCTCTGCCGCAGGAGGCCGGGTGTGCCCTGTACCTGGAGCTGGACTTCGAGACGGACGATGAGCTGCGGCACTGCTATCGGGCGGTGGCGAGGCTGCTCCGGCGCTTCGGCACGTCGCCGCGTGCGACGTGGGCGGGCTTCTCCTCTGGAGACCTGGCGAGCATGAAGGCCTTCCGTCACGCGGTGCCGGAGCACGTCAATAACATCCTCGCCCGGCGCAAGCTCAAGGTGCCGGCCCTTCACAAGCTCGGCACGGACATGGCCGTGCCGGACGGTTCCCTGGAGAGTGTAATGTCGCTCTACCGCGGCCGGCTGGAGGCCTCCGGGCTGGAGTACGTCATCTTCGGCCACATCGGCGACAACCACCTGCACGTGAACGTCCTGCCGCGCTCGGAGGAGGAATTAGCGCAGGCGAAGGAGCTCTATGAGGCCTTCGCCCGCGAGGTGGTGGCGATGGGCGGGAGCGTCTCGGCCGAGCACGGAATCGGCCGCATCAAGAAGGACTTCCTCCGGATTCAGTTCGGCCCGCAGAAAGTCAGGCAGATGCAGCAGGTCAAGGAGGCGCTCGACCCGGAGGGCTTGCTGAATCCCGGCGTGCTGTTCTGAGGCAGTGGAGCGAAAATCAGCCGCCAGAGGACACATTCCCGGTAGAGCTAACTCCGGCTCTGCCAAGATGATAGGACCTGAGGTTTGCTTTGCGCCTCGGGCGGGTGCTAACTAATCCGAACGGGCGGAAGCACTGAACGCGGGATCGCAGACGGCCCAGAGCGCTGCAAGGCGAAAACGAGGCATGAAACGAAGGACCATACTCCTCGGGCTCTTGACCGTGGTCTGTCTGCTCGTGTGTGGGCCACGGCTGGTGTCTCTTCTGCGCCGGGAATTGCAGAGGGACAACTGGATCAGCAGGTGGCGGGACGGCTACGATCTGTCTGCCAAGGCGCCGGCAAATCGCGTCAGCGTGCCCCGCGGTTCGGTTGCCCACATGATAGTGGAGGGGGCGAGGGAGCGCGCCCGAAGAGCCGCGCGATACGACGCCTCCTACCGCGTCATCCCCTATCCGTTGGGCGATGTGCCGGACGACCGTGGCGCGTGCGCGGACGTTGTGGTGCGCTGTCTGCGGGCCGCCGGCATAGACCTGCAAGAGTTGATCCACGAGGACATGCGCCGCCACTTCTCGGCGTATCCCAACCTGTGGGACCTTTCAGCTCCCGATCCCAACATAGACCACAGGCGCACGCCGAATCAGATGTGCTTCCTTCGCCGCCACTGGCTCGTGCTGGGCCTGAGGACGGATCGGGAACACCGGGACGACTGGCAGCCGGGCGACCTCGTCTACTGGCGGCTGGGCGACGGCGAACTGCACTGCGGGGTGCTCTCGGACGGCATTGGACGCAGCGAACTGCCAATGGTGGTCCACAACGGGAGCAAGTGCCGGGAAGAAGACTGCCTCGCCCGCTGGCAGGTCCTCGCTCACTTCCGCCACCCCGGTCAGGACGGCTGAACCGCCGCTCGGCGGCGGCTCCGACAGCCCGGCGTCCGGACAACGCCACGAGGCGTTATTCAACACGGTGGGACAGCTTTTCGAGCCGCCCCGGCAAGGGAGGAGTATTCAGAATCTCCACTAACTTGCGAAGGGGAGGATTGTAGAAGTAACCTTCCACCTGCACCTCGCCCCACTCGACGGCCGAGCGTATCTGCCTCGGGGGAAAGAAGAGCCGCCCGTCAATTACCATGGCCATTTGCCGGCCCTGGTTCTGCGCCGTCATCTCCCGGAAGCGTTCCGCCTCGTCCTGCATGAATTCAAAGCTCAGAACCGTCCTCTTGTGCAGGCCCGCCGTGTCCAGAGAGACCTTCGCGAAACGGCTCACACGCATCTCCGGCTCCACACACACCAGGTACTCGTGCTCACGCGTTTCCAACTCTCCAGGGCGGCTCAGACGGTAGAGGTACTGTCGGTAAGGCTTGATCTGGTAACCCTCGGGAAGCTTTTCGCGCGGCGTGGTCTTCAGGATCTCCTCGTCCGGGTGCACCAGGTGGAATTCGACCCGCCCGGCCATGGTCAACCAGAACAGCACCGGGGCCGGGTCCGAACGCGCCTGGAACCGGAGCACGAGCCTGTCCTCCGGCACGGCGGCAACGCTCCAATCCTTCAGGCCGCCGTCTTTGCCCAATACGTCCATCCGCTGGCGAACGACGGAAGCGGCCCTGTCCAGCGCCCGAATGCCGGCCGCCCCCTGCTCCGGCACCAGCCTGTAGGTGACGGTGTGCGTGCGAACGCGTCCACGGGCCACCAGGGCCGTGACAAGCACAATCGCCAGACACGAGGCGCCCGCGATCAGAGCGGCGTTCTTCAGATACCGGCCAAGAATGGTTCCCTTGCGCCCCATACCACCAGGAAACTGAGGGAGGTCTCGCCGCCTCACTCTCCGGTCTTCCCAGCAGCGTCCCCGGGCGACACGTCGGTGTTCCCGGCGTGCCTGTCGGCTCCCCGGGAGGCATCACCGACCCTGGCAGGGCCTTCCAGACCGATGTGTGCGTGCTCGATACGGTAGCCCAGGTAGACGCGCCGCGCCACGGGGTCATCCAGCAGCTCCCTGGAGGTGCCCTGGGTGACCACATTCCCCTCGCTCAGAATGTAGGCTCTGTCGGTGATGCGCAGGGCTTCCAGCACGTTGTGGTCGGTGATGAACACGCCGATCCCCCGATACTTCAGCCCCGCCACCAGACCTTGCAGCTCGCCCACGGCGATGGGGTCAATCCCGGTGAACGGTTCGTCGAGCAGTATGAGCCTGGGATCGCCGCAAAGGGCGCGCGCGATCTCGAGGCGGCGCCTCTCCCCACCGCTGAGGGTATAAGCCATGTGCCCCTTGAGGTGGCTGAGGCCGAACTCGGCGAGCATCCTCTCCGTGCGGCGGCGCCTCTCCGCCCTGCCCGTCCCGCGCATCTCCAGAATGGCCAGCAGATTGTCCTCCACCGTCAGGTGGCGGAAGACGGTCGGCTCCTGCGCCAGGTAGCTCATCCCGAGGCGGCTGCGCTTGTACATCGGCAGCGAAGTCACGTCCCGACCGTTGAAGAATACCTGCCCGTAGGCCGGCTTGATCATCCCGATACACATCCGAAAGGCGGTCGTCTTCCCCGCGCCGTTGGGCCCGAGTATTCCCACGACCTCTCCCTGATTCACGGAAATGCTCACGTGGTCCACCACCGCGCGGCGGCTGTAGTACTTGGTGAGGTCCCTGGTCTCGAAAAGCCGCATGGAATGCCCTCGCCGCTTGAGCTGGAGGAATGCTTCGGCCGAGCGCCATTGTAGCCCGCCCGCGCCGACCGTTCAAGCCTCACAGAGTGCGTGCGGCGCCCGCGCTATTGCTGCCGGGGCCTGCCCGCGTAGAATGCCTCGATGGCTTTTTTCCTCTCCGGTGAGTACTTGTCCCAGTCTGCCTCCTTCATCAGCCGCAGGCTCTCCCGGAGGCGCGCCCTGAAAACGGGGTCTGGGATGAACTCGACGTGGCCATCGTAGAACAGCGCGTTGCGTCCGTCGCGGTGGTTTCCTCGCTTGTCGTATACGATGATGATCGAAGTGCGCCTCTTCGAATGAACCGCAGGCGACAGGCGTCCCACGTAATGGTAGCTGCACTTGAGGGCGTCCCCTATAGTCATCGGGTTGTCGTCGCTCGGGCCGACCAAGACCTGCACCGCCCCCCCGAGGATCGTCATCGGGTTGTCGTCGCTCGGGCAGACCAAGACCTGCACCGCCCCCCCGAGGTATGCCGGGAAGAGCTCGGCGAGGCTCCCCGGCACCTCATCGTGGTCGTTTATGTACATGACCAGCCCTATCCCGATGTTGTGCAGATTGGACATGCAGGCGACCTTGCGGGCCTCGCCACGGGCGCTGGCGAGCGCAGGCATCAGCATCGCCGCGAGCATCGCGGTGGTCGCCATGTTGGGGCTGCCCACGGTGGAGTAGAAGTTCCGGGCCGAGCCCGCGAGGGCGAGGAGGCCGCCGGCGGCCCCCACCGGGGAGAAGGTTGCGTACAGGATGCCCTCCTCGTCGCTGATGCGGCCGCTGGCCAGGCCGAACATGTAGGGCTC
>JAUWZH010000007.1 GCA_030615435.1 Candidatus Brocadiaceae bacterium
ACGCGCGCTGTGCCCACACTGACACGGAGGCGTACGTCGAAGGACGGTGGGCGATGTTCGACATGAGCTTCGACCTGTGCGTCGAGCTGCCCACCGGGGAGATCGCCGAGGCGCGGGAGCTCTCGGGCCGGCATCGCCCGCTGGCGCACGAGGCTTATCGCCAGCCGCTGGAGGCACACTACCGCCGCCTGAAACCCTTTGTCGAAGAATCGCCCGGCTGGTGCAGCGCGGACAGGCCCGATGTCCAGCGCGGAGGCGACCTGCTGGCCCACATCGGCATCTGCAACTACCTCATCGCCGGCGTCGAGGTCCCGTGAGCGCGGCGACCTAAGCGTAAACAAGCCGCCGGTGCTTTTGCTTTCTGGGGGGGCGAGAGAATATGGGGAGGAGGAAGTGGACTGATGCCGTCATTAGAAGCTTCGATCTCTATCAGAACGAGGTCGGTGATCGAGGTAGGGAGATGTGCCTGGCAGTGGTCCACAGGCTTCCGCCCTCCCTGCCCCCCGAATCGAGTACATGTCAAAGACGGGTTTAGGCCTGTGAACCCCCCCATGAGGATGAGTTTGTAGGGACAGGAAGGCAAGCGCCATGCCTGCTAAGAAAGGGTCTAGGGGGAAGCCGGGATGTGGCAAGAATGTACTCGGTGCCTGGATGATTGCTGCATGTATAGCCGCAGTAGCGGTGTCTTTGTGGGAAGGCCCCATGGACATCCGTCTGTTTGGCTCGAGAACTGCTGCGCATATCGCTAACCTTTTTGGAGTGGGGTTTGGTCTCCTCGCAGGATTTGTGTTGCTGGTTTCTTGGCGGATAGGTCGTGCCCTGCTGCTTGCATTGTGCATTTATGCATCTTTGGTGTGGCTGTTTGAAGACATACCTTCCAGTGGTCTGTTGCAAAAAGTGTTCTCATCAGCGTTTGCTCTCTTGTTTGGGACTTACATATACCGACGACTGGGTCAACTCTACGGTGCTACAGATTCATAAGTTCACCCCCTTTCGACTGATGGTCTCCCTTCACGCAAGGCGCATAGAATGCTTTGGAGAAGACGTCCCATTGTTGTGCGGGTGAAACCCGATTCAGCGGGCCGCAAAGTTTTTACCGAACGCAGACTTGCGGAGGGGCTCGTGCTCACCGTTTGGGGCGGGGCGGGACTGGCAACGGTCATAGTCGCGCTATTCGACGAGGTGGCTGACTTCCGCGCGCCCGTAGTCGTCGTTCTCTTGGTGTTCCTACTCCTCGCTACATTCTTTCTGGCGATCGGGTTGAAGCTTCTGTCTCAACGGTTGACGCTCACGTTCGACGCGCAGTCGAAAACTATTATTCTGAAAATATCGAGGCTCTTCGGCACCCGAATAGAAGAGATCGCCTACGACAGGGTTCGTTTGCGCATCCACAAATGCGCCAGTTGGCTTTTCAATCCTCGTTTGCGAGGCTGGACCTTGGCCGTGAACTTGCCGGGGCATCAGATCCTTCTGGCTGCGGGCTCGGACTACGAGGAGATCACCCGAGCCGCCGACGAGTTTGGCAAAGCCGTGGGCCTCGAGCCCCGTCGCTCGGCGGAAGTTATTGAACGCCTCATATGGTGAGAAGTCCTTGTATGGGCAGCCGTCGCCAAGCAGCAAACATTCTCCCATTCATCGCTGGTCCGGGAGGACGGAACGAATGATCGACAATGATGCCCTTGCTCGCCTTGCGGAACAGCCGACGTGGCGGGTAACCATAATGGCTACCTCTAGCATATGGACCGCGAGATAAATGGTCGAGAGCCCTCCGGAGGCGTGAATGAGTGAGGAGACTCAAGGCTCGTGGTGGCGGTGGATATGCGGCCGCCTGCGAGCAGATCGGCAAGCAATACACTTGCCACAGCCTCCGCCACGCCTTCGCGTCCTTGCTGGCGCTCATGGGCGAGCACATGAAGGACATCGCGCTATTGCGGCACAGATCCGACCCCACCGTCTTCGAGGCGCTCCCGGCTTGCCCAGGGGGAGCCCGCCCTACTGCTCCACCATCGTGACCTCGTGTTCTCCGCCTTCCAGAGGGGCCATCAGGAACCCCTCGGCCACGGCCGTGCCGGCCGCAGGGCGGCGCCTCTTTCCGTCCACGCTCACCTCCAGTGAACGCCCCCGCACGGGGCGCGGGATGCGCAGCGTCATCCCCGCCTCACAACCGCTGCGGACGCGCACAACTCCGCTTCCCCCCTCGCGCATGAACCCGATCAGCAGGCCGCCCTTTCGCACCCACCCTTCCAGGTCAACCGCCACGCCCTCCAGGGAGGTGGCCGCGTCACGGCCCACTACCAGGGCAGTGATGCCGGAGAGCTTCTCGGCGTCCTCCAAGTCACCGGGGGCAACCCTCGCGGCGGGCACGCCGAGCCAGTCGAGCAATTCTGCGGCGTAGACGCCCCAGTAGTTCTTCCCCTCCTCATTCGCCTTCTCGTGAGACTTCGCATCGTAAAGCCAGCCCGCTTTCCCCATTGCTCCCTCCGCAAGAGCCTACGAGGCGGGTTATTTTACACGGCGGGTGGAGGGGCGTAAACCGGCGGCTCCCAGCGTCCCGTACGCCACGAAAAGCCTCTCTCTGACCGGACCGCCCCGCCGGCCCCCCCGGCGTCCCATGCGCCACGGAAAGCCCCTCTCTGACCGGACCGCCCCGGCGTCCAGCTTCCAGGCTCCACGTCAATCCAGGAGCGACTGCAAGCCACCAGGCAGGGGCTCACCATGTCCAGGCAAATAGAGCCCTTCGAGCTTGACTTCCCCGGCGCCTTCAGCTAAGTTGGTTGTCAGGTGGTCCTGGGGGAACCCGAAAAGACAGGGGCGGGGCAGGCGTGCTGTGCGTCGAGTATACGTTCCTCCAGGATGCGGACCTACTGAAGGCGCGCCCGTAGCTCAAACGGATAGAGCGGCGGTCTACGGAACCGCAGGTTGCAGGTTCGAGTCCTGTCGGGCGTGCCAGCTTTTTCCTCGCTGAGCGAGGAAAGAGCAGAACAGACGAGCAGGAGAACAGGGGACCAGGTGAGAACGGCAAAAAGGCCCGTGTGGAGGAAGTTCCTCCGACGATAGCATCGGCCGGTCGCCTGCGGTCACCTGCTCAACTGTTCACCTGTTCAGAATCCTCGCCAGCGGAGCCAAGCATGGCCCCGGACGCATGAAGGCAGGCAGATAGGATCTGAGCGCCGGTTCAAAGTTCCGCCAGTTAGGGGTGCCACATTCTTCGTTGCCCTTTCCCGCGCTCCACGGCCGGCTCGCCTGCAAACCACATGGCATCGGCGGCCTTTCCCTTGACATCCCTACCGGTGATCCTATGATAATGGGGAGTGGGTGACCGCCGGAAGGTTGGCCTGATGCGGGTGAACACAGAGTGTGGCTGTGCGCACTAAGAAGATGGAGATCTGAGCCCTAGGCCCAAGAGGACTCGAGCATGCCCCAGCTACCCGACTACGAGAGACCGCCTGTCAAGGAGGTGATCTGCGGTGTTACTTTTAAGACCCTCAAAGGACTCCTTGCGCCGCATCTTGGCATCCTATGGGACCGTTTCAAGCCCGACTACGCGCAGTGCGATCAGAAGCCGCCTCTGGCCCCGGTGATGGAAAGATTCGATGGCCCTCAGAGGGTGGAGGTCAAGTTGTCTGATCTGCCTCCTTTGCCTCGTGTGTGGTTTATCCACCAAAACGAGAACGGTATTATCCAAATCCAGCAGGACAGATTCATTCACAACTGGCGAAAAGTTCGAGAAGCCGATGAGTATCCCCGCTACGAGACGGTGTTTGCGATGTTCCAGGCATATCTGGCCGAGTTCATTTCCGTCCTCGACGAGGAGGCAATCGGAGAAGTCGAGCCGCTCCAATACGAGATGACATACGTCAACGAAATGTCGGTCGGGGAAGGTTGGACAACGCTTGCAGATGTAGGGAGGCTTTTCCCCGACCTGAGTTGGCGCTCGGAGGGGCGAGCCTTCTTGCCGCAGCCGGAAGGGCTCAACTGTCAACTCGTATTTGCACTGCCGGAGCGTAACGGGAGGCTGCACGCCACAGTACGCAAGGCAAAGCGACGAGAAGGCGGAACTGACGTTCTGCTGCTGGAGCTAACCGCACGTGGAATCGGTGAATATGGCTCCGTGGAGAACCTTGACTCTTGGTTTGGCATAGCTCATGAGTGGATAGTACGTGGTTTCGCGGATCTCTGCAGCGAAGCAGTCCAACAGACCATTTGGGGGAGAAAACGGTGAGTGCCCTGACGCTTCTGGATTGGCCAGACAGGTACGAAGATGCCACTCACGGAGGGCTGCCCCTTGGTACTGCAGAAAGGGAACCAACCGAGTCGCTCCGGTCCACGGACTACGAAACATCGGGAGAACTGAGGGCCCACAGGGTAATCCGGATCACGGGCGGGCCGCAGGGGGGGCTCGGCATTCTGGATAGCCCCGCAGAAAGGGCACAATGGTGCTGGCAGGTGCTGTCGTACGGTGCTGCCTTCGCACAAAGCGGACAAGGCAGCATCGCTGTAGTGGTTCCGGACGAAAAACTCGCCCGGAGCGAAGAAGCAGTAGCGGCTAGCACAGAGTGGCCAGGAATCTGGCACGAAGAGCCCGTCGAGCGTGACGAGAACGACGGGATCGTTTGGATTCGACACAAAAGGGAGATCTTGTTCTCGGGTGAGATGAGCATAGACGCTTCGAGTCTGAAACCTCGGAAACCGCACATGGTCGTGGACCCTGACATCGTTGGCGACCAGAATGAGTGACGGCTGGTACGATCTGGTGGAGCCGGATAGTCCCCTGACACAGGGGGACCTGATTGCTGATTGCCCCGTTCTCGCCTGGAAAGAACAGGAGATAGTTGTCAGAAAGGGAGAGGACCCTGCCAAGAACCTCTCTGGGCACTATGAAGGTGCCAGAATAGACGGCATAATCATGACCCAAGCCTGTGATCTCGAGCAACGCAAGGTCCGCAGCGTTACCGTATGTGCCCATTTCTCCTTGGGCGCGTTCAAAGCCGACTGGGAGGCCCTGCAGCGCGAGCGCGGCGATAAGGTCTCGAAAAACGCGTGGCGTAAGTACTGCAACAGGATCAAGAACGGCTTCCTGTGGAATCTCTGTATGCTGAATGGGGGCGAAGCCGGCGGTCAAGAGCTCGAACACCGCGTCGTGGACTTCCACGAAGTCTACACGCTTCCGTTGGGCTTCCTTCAGTCGTTCGTTGCAGAATGTGATGCACGGTTCCGTTTGCGTCCCCCCTACCGAGAGCACTTGTCGCAAGCTTTCGCGAGATTCTACATGCGAGTGGGGCTCCCCGAAGAGATTGTGGTGGCGTGGTAGAGTTGGGCTAGCCAAAAGAGGCGCGCGAGAGTCGGCGTGTGCCTCGCAAGCCTATCCGCAACAACCAGATACGGCTCAGGACGCGCGAAGGCGTCCAGGTAAGTCTTCAGGCATGGTTCAAACTTCCGCCAGTTAGGGATGCGATTCCAGGTGCCGCGTGAAGGCCGATTCTGAGTTGATCCCACCGGGCGATATGCGCACCGTGCGGCTCGTCGCGCAGCGTCGCCGTTTGCGTCCGGTCAGGACCGCCCGCCCCCGCGCTCAATGGTCCCTTTCCCCGAACAGCTTCGTGCCGATCCTCACCATGTTGCTGCCTTCCTCGATCGCCACTTCGTAACTGTTGCTCATTCCCATGGAGAGGTAGCGCATTTCAACATTCGGAATCCTGGCGGCAGCGATGCGGTCAAAGGCCGCCTTGGCCTCGCGGAAATACGGGCGGCTCTTCTCGGGGTCGCCAAAGCGCGGCCCCATCGTCATGAGCCCCCGGACGCGAATGTGATCCAGCGCGGCCAATCGTCGCACCAGCCCGTCCACCTCCTCCGACAGGACGCCGGTCTTGCTGGCTTCCCGCCCGCTGTTGATCTCCACCAGCACCGACATCGTCCTGCCGATTGCCGCGCAGCGCCGGTCAAGCAACTCGGCCAGGCGCCACGAATCGAGAGTCTCCACCATGTCAAAAACCCGCACGGCCTTCTGCACCTTGTTGCGCTGCAGATGACCCAGCATGTGCCACTCGGCCCGGATTTCCAGGGCGTTGATCATCTTCTCGGCTTCCTGAACGTAGTTGTGGCCGACAACGGTGATCCCGGCGCGAATGGCGGCGGCAACCTCTTCAGCAGTGCGCGTCTTGGCGGCCGCCACCAGGATGACGTGGTCGGGGATGCTCTGCCTGATCTTGCGATAGTTGCCTTCTATGTCGGTCATCTTTTCAACTCCCTGACTCACTGTACTTGCCAGGACACGTGAAACGCGCACGGCCCCTACCAGAGGGCACTATAATGCCGCCCAAACCCAACATCAAGGGGCTAACTATGTTCGGGCAAGCAAACTGCGCCGCCTTGACAGGAAACCGACGGCCTTCCTATAATCATTCCGTTCTTGCGGGGCGCGTAGCGCCGGGTGCGCCGAAGTTACAGGCCGATAGAGAAGGGCATGAAGAGGTAGCGTGGCAGGGGGCGCTCGTCGAGCTGTTCGGCGGCCCGGAACCTACGAGGGGGGGGACAGGCGGCTGCACAGCGGAAGGTCTCAGAAGGAGAATACCGCAAGGGGAAAGGGAAATATGCTCGGCTGCACATACGGCACCATGTTTCGCGTGACGGTCGGGGGCGGCTCGTATCAGGAAGGCCTCACCGTGCACCTTCAGGGCGTGCCTCCGGGGCTGCACATCACGGAGGAGGAGATCTACAGGGACCTGCTGCTGCGCAAGCCCGGACAGGGCGAACTGGCCTCCCCACGGCGCGAACTCGACATTCCGGTGATATACAGCGGGGTGAACGCCGCCGACTCCATGCCGGGATTCCACAACAAGGGCCACACGAACGGAACGCCCTTCGTCGTGCTGATACCCAACCTCGACCGTCATTTCGAGCACATAGACGAATATCAACGAACGAACCGCACCCCCCGCCCCGGTCATGCCTCGTACGCCAGCTACCAGAAGTACGGCCAGTGGGATGACGCCATCGGCGCGGGTTTCTTCAGCGGGCGCTACACCGCCACCCTGGTGGCAGCCGGCACCGTGGCCAAGCGCATCCTCCGGCAACACGGCATCCGCCTCTGCGCCTACGTCAAGGAGGCCGCCGGCGTCCGAGCCCCTGAGATGCCCCTTGAGACCATATTCGAGAAGGTAGAGGCGTTCAGGGCCATGCGCCGTGACTGCGATCCCGTGCACACCCTCGTCTATAAGGGCGGCCGGATCACGCCCGAGATGCGCTTCCTGGAAAAGATGGCCGTGCTGAGCGAGCTGGAGCGTGAGGTCCCCGAGATAAGCGCCAGTGGTTTCGAGGAGGAAGAGGCCGGGGAGAAGTACGGCGTCCATCCACGGGTGAACTGCCCGGACCTCGCGGCGGCCGACGAGATGAACAGGCGCATCATCGAGATACGCGACGAGGGTGATTCCAGCGGCGGGGTGGTGGAGATCATCGCCACAGGGCTGCCGGCGGGGGTCGGAGAGCCGGTCTTCAGGAAGTTGGACGGGGAGCTGGGCCGCATGATGAGCATCGGCGCCGTCAAGGCTGTCGAGATCGGCGCGGGAGTCGCCGTCAAGGACATGACCGGTTCCGAGTCCAATGATCAGATGCGTGCCGAAGGGGGCAAAGTGAAGTTTCTCTCAAACAATGCCGGCGGAATCACGGGCGGCCTCACCACCGGCCAGCCAGTGGTCGTCCGGCTCGTCGTCAAGCCCACCCCGACCATCGCCAAAGAGCAGTTGACGATAGATAAGGTCACCCTCCGGAACGCCACACTGGCCGCCGTGACGCGCCGCGACCCGACGATCGTGGCGCGCGCCTGGCCCGTCTCAGAGGCGTTCATGGCCATCATTCTCCTGGACCAGTACGCCCAGCACCTGGGTTACCGCGCCTTGAGGAAACCCATCGAAGGCAGCGAGTAGAGCGCCGGCTCACCCCGGCAGGCCCCGAACATTCCGACGAGCAAGGCGCGATGGAACTGCTTGAACTCGGCACGATTCAGTGGGCCGGCCTGGTCGCCGCCGCCCTCATAGTCGGACTGACGAAGGCCGGGTTCGGCGCGGGGGCAGGCATTCTTTCCGTCCCGCTGACGGCCATCGCCCTCGGCGGCTCCGCGCACATGCTCCCGGTGATGCTGCCCCTGCTGATCTGCGGTGACGTTTTCTCAATCATCCACTATCCCAGGGAGAGAAACTGGCGCATCCTCCGCATGCTCGTGCCAGGCTGCCTGGCAGGGGTGGCCCTCGGATGGGTCCTGCTGCGATGGATCACGAGACAGCCCGAGCCAGGCGCCGGACAAGGGGGTTCGCCGAGCGATATCCTGGACCCGATCATCGGGGGGGTGTGCCTGTTCTTCGTCGCGGTTCAGCTCTGGCGATACTTCCGAGAATCAAGGCTCACCGAAAGGCCCCTGCCGTACCGTCCGAAGGTCTGGCACGGGGTATCCCTCGGCATTGTGGCCGGCGCGACATCAACGTTGGCCCATGCAGCGGGCTCGCTGATCGCCCTGTTCATTGCAGCAGACACTTGCGGCCCGGCCCGGAGCCCGTGCGAACCCGCTCACATCTTCCGGCGCAGGAACGCCGCGAGTCCTTCCGGATCGTCCGAGCCGATGTTGATCCGCTTGAAACGAAACAAGCCCTGCGGCCGCTTGAAAGCCACCCTGACGCAGTCGTAACCGTGCACGTTCCAGGTCACCCCAACGAAGGGGAGCCCGTGAATGCCCCAGCCGTGCAGCAGGGTCGTGCGGCCCACCTCTGCGGAGGCCATGTCGTCGTATCGGATGCTCCTCCCGAACATCCCGATCGGACCGAAGCGGATCTCGAGGCGCTCGCCCAGGTCTCTGACCCGCAGGTAGCCGAAGCACGCCGCGAAGAACATCAGGGAACCCGCCACCGCGATGAGCAGGACGAACGCCGGCGCGTTGTCCCAGGAAAGCATGGCTCCCACCAGAATTCCCGCCCCAACGAGTGCGACGAGATAGTGCAGCACTCCGCGCTGGGTGTGATCGTAATCAGTTGTCATGCATAGCCCCTCCGGCGCCTGACGACGGCGCCCCTGGCGTATCCTTCGATTGGGACGCGATTATGCCCGCCCGACGACCTTCAGGACAGATCTCCAGGATGCCCGACAGCAGCCTTCTCTCTCAAGGCTCAGGAGCCGAGCGGCATGCGCTCCAGCGCTGTGTAAACTGCCCCCCGGGGAGTAAGATCGCTCTTCACCAGCACAATGCCGTCCACCGGCACCTCGCCGAAATCCGCATCCGGCACCAGTGCCGCAATCTCTTCCAAGGAGGGACAATTGCGGCGCTCCTTCACGCGTCCCAACGTAATGTGCGGTTTGAAAGAACGCCTCTCCTGGGCGAGGCCGATCGCCTCAAAGAGCCCCCGTTCCACGGCTTCCGCGAGCCGCTGCAAAGCGCCGCTGGATTCGTGCACCGGGACGTGGATCACCCGGGGCCTGTCCGTCGGGGGAAAGCCCGAGATGCCCTCAACGCGGAACCGGAAAGGCTCCGAGTCCGCTGCCGCTGCGGAGAGGGCGGAAATGGCCTCGGGCAGATCGCGTTCCGGCAGCTCGCCGATGAACTTGAGGGTCAGGTGCGCCGTTTCTGCTTTCACCCATCGGACCTCCCCGGCAGCCGCACGGAGCTTCCGAACGGCCTCCGCGAGCTTGTGCCGGCAGGACTCCGTAAGCTCGATGGCCACAAAGGTGCGCACGGGCAATCACTCCACGGCAACGGACGGCTCTTCGGGCGGTTGATCCAGCTTGACAAACAGTATCTCGGCCTCTCCCAGCCTGCGCCCTTCGGGCAGAGGACGCGTCGCCGCGTCCCACTTCAGCTCCTGCGGCTCGCAGGAAAGCATACGCGCGACCTTCCCGGCTGCGAAGGGCAGGAACGGCTCCATCACGACGGCGAGCGTCTTGATGGTGCCGAGCAGCACGTTGATCGTCGTGGCGCAGACGGCCGCGTCTTTTTTCCTCAGCACCCACGGCTTACGGTAATCGAAGTAGCGGTTGGTCTCCTTTGCAGCCGCCATGATGGCTTGCAGGGCAGCCTTGAAGTGGTAATCCTCGAGCTGCTCGCAGACCTCTTTGGGCAGCCTTCCGACGAGCTCGAGCTGCGCCCTGTCCGCCTCGGCAAGCTCGCCGCGGGCGGGCACCAGCCCCTGCATGAACCTGTGCGCAAAGGTCATCGTCCTGTGGACGAGGTTCCCAAGGGTGGCGACGAGTTCGGCGTTGTTGCGCCTGACAAGATCATCGAACCGGAAGGCGGTCCGCTGGTCCTCCGGGGCGATCATGGCGAGGTAGTAGCGCAGCGGGTCCGCATCGTAGCGGGCGAGGTAATCCTGAATCCAGATTGCCGTGCCCCGGCTGGTGGACATCTTCTGCTCTTCTTCGCCCGGGAACTGGATGTTCAGGAAACAGTTGGCCGGAATCTGGGAGGGCAGCTCGAAGCTGCCTTCGGCCATCAGCATCGCCGGCCACATCAGGGCGTGGAACACCACGTTGTCCTCGCCGATGAAGTGGACGATCTTGCACTCGGGATCCTTCCACCAGCGCTCATAATCCCGCCAGTGTCCTCCCTGCTGCTCACACCACTGGGCCGTAAAGGATATGTAGCCGATGGGCGCGTCGAACCACACGTAGAGCACCTTGCCGGCCGCGTCGGGGTCATCTTCCAGCGGGACCGGTATGCCCCAGTCGAGGTCCCGCGTTACCGGGCGGTCGGGCAGCCCGGCCTCAAGCAGGCCGCGGGTGAAATTGCGCACCATCCGGCGCCATTCCTCGTGAGACTCGATCCACTGCCGCAGCCGATCCTGAAAATCAGTGAGCCGGAAAAACCAGTGGATGGTTTCCCTCACTTCGGGCCTGGCGCCCGTTATGATGCTGCGCGGATCGCCGAGCAGGGTGGGCTCAATCGGCCTGCCGCACGCCTCGCATTGATCGCCGCGAGCCCCGGGCGCGCCGCAGCAATGGCAGATGCCTTCCACGTAGCGATCCGGCAGGAACATCCCGGCTTCGGGATCGTAGAGTTGCTCCTGCGAGCGTTTCTCCAGGTGTGCATTCTGCAACACCTTGAGGAAGAATTCCTGGCTGAACCGCTTGTGCAGGGCAGTGCTGTTGGTCCCGCTGTAGATGTCGAACTCGATGCCGAGACCCTCGAAATCCGCCCTCTGCAGCGCCCGATAATGGTCGTTGACCTCGGCGGGGGACTTGCCCTCTTTGCGCGCCGTCAGAGCCACGGGAACCCCGTAATCGTCGCTCCCGCAGATGAAGGCGACCTCCTCGCCCAGGCTCCGCAGGTACCTCACGTAGATGTCGGCCGGCAGATAGCACCCCGCGATGTGGCCCACGTGGAGCCGGCCGTTCGAGTAGGGCAGAGCAGCCGTCACGGTGAATCGTCGTCGAGCCATGATTGCCTTCCGCCGGCGAACACAAACCAACTCATCAGCCGCAGGATTGACACGAGGCATCTACTATAGCAGCAGGAGGCCCGTCCTGACAACCGCTCGCCATCCCCCCAGGGGCTTGACTTGCGCCTGAGTGCGCCCTAACATCCTGTTGTTTTCCCTGTCTGGCGGAATCAGCGAGCAGTGCCTCCGCCCGGCCCGGA
The DNA here is from genome assembly GCA_030615435.1 of Candidatus Brocadiaceae bacterium. Classification (GTDB taxonomy): domain Bacteria; phylum Planctomycetota; class Brocadiia; order SM23-32; family SM23-32; genus JAUWZH01. Next base: position 11,615 of record JAUWZH010000007.1, read on the forward strand.
AAGGCGCCTTGTGACCTGGTCACGGTATTGGAGCACATACAATGAGCGGGACGCGTCGGGAGAAAGATTTCCTCGGCGAGGCAGAGGTGCCGGCTGACGCCTACTTCGGGATTCAAACCTGGCGCGCCGTGCAGAACTTCCCCATCAGCGGGCTGCGCGCCCCGGCGGTCTTCAACCGCGCCTTCGCCGAGATCAAGAAGGCGGCAGCCCTCGCCCACAGGGAACTCGGCGCGCTCTCTCCTGCGACAGCCGATGCCATCGCCCAGGCCGCCGACGAAATCATCGAAGGGCGTTTCGACGAGCACTTCGTGGTGGACGTCTTCCAGGCCGGCGCCGGCACCTCGCACCACATGAACGTCAACGAGGTCCTCGCCAACCGTGCTTCGGAACTCCTCGGCGGCCGGCGCGGAGAGTACGAGCTTGTCCACCCCAATGACCACGTCAACATGGGCCAGTCCACCAACGACGTTTTCCCCACCGCCATGCGCCTCGCCGCCCTCTTCACCCTCGCGGGCTTGCTGGAGCAGCTCCGCTCGCTGTCCGACGCGTTCCAGGCGAAGGCGGAGGAGTTCGCCGAGGTCGCGAAGTCCGGCCGCACGCATCTCCAGGACGCCGTGCCCGTTACGCTGGGCCAGGAGTTCGGCGCCTACGCCGAAGCCCTCAGCCGTGCGGCCGCGCACGTCGAAGAGCAGAAGCAACCGCTCCGCGAGCTCGGCATCGGCGGCTCGGCGGCAGGCACGGGGCTGAACACCCTGCCCGGGTACCGCGCGAGGGTCGTCGCGCGCCTCGCCGAGCAGACCGGCCTGGACCTCACCCCCGCCGAGAACCCGTTCGAGGCCATGCAGAGCATGGCGCCCTTCGCCCGGCTTTCGGGGGCGCTGCGCGTGGCGGCGATTGAACTGGGGCGCATCTCGAACGACCTGCGCCTGCTCTCTTCCGGGCCGACCACGGGGCTGGGCGAGATCCGCCTGCCCGCCGTCCAGCCCGGCTCTTCCATTATGCCCGGCAAGCTGAATCCCGTCATCGCCGAGTGCATGAACATGATCTGCCTCCAGGTCATCGGCAATGACACGTGCATCGCGCAGGCGGCAGGCGCCGGCCAAATGGAACTGAACGTCATGATGCCGGTAATCAGCTACAACATCCTCTGGTCCATCGAGATCCTCACCAACGGGGCGCACGTGCTGCGGGAGCGCTGCGTGGGGGGAATCGAGGCGGACGCGGAGCGCTGCCGGGCGTATCTGTCATCGAGCGTAGGCCTCGCCACGGTCCTGAACCCGGTGATCGGCTACCACCGCGCCGCTGAAGTTGCCAGAGAAGCCGCCGCCACCGGCAAGACCATCCGCCAAGTCGTCGTGGAAAAGGGCATCCTGTCCGAAGAGGAACTGGACCGGCTCCTGGCGCAATCGCTGGGAAGGAAATAGCCCGTTGGATCATTAGCAGAGGGCCAATCCCCCCGCGCGACGCAACGTAAAGGTTCCAACTACCGAAGACTTCTCAAGCGCTGTGCCATCTTGCCATAGCAAAGAGGAATCGCCAGACATCTCCAGTTCAACAAGATGGCCTTACGCAGACACTTTGCTGCCTTCTGTGCTGTCCTGGCGTACCAGGGGGGAGTCACCAGACATCGCCAGTTGAAAAATGGGGCTCTGAGCCAATGGACAATCCAAGATAGGTTTCTTCTGGCAAGAAAACACACGCCTCCCCAATAGAGAAGCCAAGCTTCGCAAAAAAGAGCGCGCCTGAGAGCATGGTGGTACAAACTGTTGTAGCAGGGAGACTCACCAAAGCCAGACAGGATCCTTTGCATTTCCAGCACTCGCTGCGCGCAACTCCACATTTTCTGACTGTCATGTATACGAAACACGGAGAGGTCTTTGTCCAATATCGCCCACTTGGCTTGCGCACGTGCAAGCCGCATCCAGAATTCGTAATCCATGCAGTAGCCCAAATCCTCCCGCAACTTGCCACACCTATTCCAAACGGCCCTCGACCAGAAAGTGGAGGCCTGTGGGGGGTTCTCGTCCTCACGAGTTTCGCATATGTGCAACAGACCGCTCAGGGATGGCGCAGTCCCTCTGTACCTCCCCAGGCATTCCCCCTGCTGGTCAACCACAACAGCACGGCCTGACACCACGTCGCATCCCGTGTCACGAAAGCGCCTGGCAACTGCGCGCAGCGCGCCGGACGTTAACATGTCGTCGGAATTCAGCCACCCGAGAATGACGCCGCCTGCCAGTTCCAAACCTTTGTTTATTGCGTTCGACTGCCCGCGATCCGGTTCGCTTGCCCAATGGGCAAGCCAGGGTTCGTATTGTCTGATGATCGCGACCGAGTTATCGGCCGAGGCAGCGTCCATGACGATGTATTCCAGGTTCGGGTAACCCTGGAGCAAGACTGAGCGAATTGTCTCTTCAATGAACCGGCCGTAATTGCAGTTTGGCGTCACAATGCTGATGCGAGGCCATTCGCTTCCGTCTTCCATCCGGTCGGCAAGCTGCGGGGTTTCCTCCGTCCACGGCCAGCCGATCTTCCCTTCCGGCGCAGGACACAAGTCTTTGAGCTGAGGACAACGCATTGTCAGTTGTTCGTTATTGGTCAATCGCCATTGGCTGTTGCCTTACACCAACAGTATTCACCAGATTCAATCGGCCTGGAACTGAAAAGAACCTCCTCCGCCTTCGCAGCACAATAGTGCCGTGAGGAACGCCAGGTCACACCAGGAAGACGGCGTTCGTGTGGGGCACAATTGTCAGCACGCCATATGCCTGTCAATTTCCTCCTTCGCAATCTGCACCCACCGGGTGATCCGCCAGGGCTGATTCTGAACGGTATGCGTATCCTTCATGTTGAATTCCAGGTTACACTCGCCGGCAACAGTCAGGGTCTTGCGCAGATTCTCACGGATGGCATCCTCGTCGAAAGACACACATATCATTGCCGGATTGGGTTTCCGCGAGTATATGTAACGCCCTCCTATCTTGTCGGCGCACAACTGCTCATCTGCCCAGGCGCACACCGAGACCCGGCGAAGATTGGAAAGCCGTGCAATGCAGTCGAAACAGTCGTGGACTGGCTCGCAGCAGCCATAGCAGGTCAGACCGAACTCCTCCAGAACAGGACGCTGGTACGGGAATACGAACTCAGCAAACATCTTGGGAGAGATGCCTATGGTCACCTGAGACTCCGCGAATCCCCAGGTGTCCTTGAGCCTGACCTTCTCCCCCTCCTTTCGGTCGGGTCGGGGCAGTTCATCCGTGTAGGCCAGCCCTCCGGAGCCGACGTAATCATTGCCATTCGTGTCCGTCAACAGTCCTTCATGCTCGAACCACTCGAGGAAATGCAAGCGTTCGTCGCGCAACCACCCCATCAAGTGATGCAGCAACTCGGGCCGATCAATGGTATAGAGCATCATGTTTCCGAGCCCGACAAAATCAACCAGCACCCTTGTCAGGCCGACCGACCACCAGTACTTTCCTCGAATTCTGGAAGGCAGCAGGTCCCCGAAAATGCTGTCGGCGAGTTCCACGTCGGCATGGGTTGAATCGCGATCCACAGACAGCTCACGATAATGCAGTTTGCCGATGTCTCCTTCCAGGTCCTTGAGGGCGGGCTCCCACACGTAGCTTCCTCTGTTCGCGGCGCGGGTCCTCTCCGGCTTCACCCCGAAATCACCGATGGTGACATGCCAGGGAATATCGAAGTACGGCTCAACTGTATCGTCGTCATGGATGTGTTCATACCAGAATACCTTCCTTCGAAGCTCAAGCTCCCAGAGGCGCAGTTTAGGGTCCTCACATTCCAGATCAGACGTTGGGACGAGTTCTTGCCACGCACCCTCGGGATCGGCCAGCAGCATGGGGCGTTCCGACCTAAGGGCGTTGTGGTTGCGCCAGAGCCCTTTTCGCTCATCCATCTCCGGCAGTTCCGCGATTTCTCTGGCTCTGGCCGCAAGCCTTCGCAGCAAGGCTTTCTCCCCCGGCGTAGGATTGACGGGTTTCTTCGGGTCCGGCCGCGGCATTTCTCTGACTATCCCGGGATTCCATACCATTGCCCGCTCCCATGCTTGTCGTCAGGCTCAACTGGTCCTGAGCAAGACTAGGGGCTTCCTTGCCGCCGTCCTGCCCGAGCCGCCTTGCATCCCACCGGTTCACACCGGGCGCCTGGCAACTTCTGTAGTAGAATACCAACATCAGAACGCGCTTTCAAGTAGACCAGGAGGCCCTGACAGGCTCCGTCGGCAACGGTGGCGGCCGAGGCAGCCGACAGACAGGGTTCCGGCGAATCCTCTTGCTGGCCAACGTTGACAAGCGCCGGTACCAGGCGTACACTTCAAGCTCGGCAACCTGAATTCCATTGGCGCGGCGCCAGATGGGATATTCTGATCTGTGCCCCAACGCGAAACGCCAACTCGAAGGAGCAATGTCATTGAACGCCGCGACGCTGGCATGTTTGTCGGGCATTCTGATCTTCTGTGCAGGACACGCGCTCGCGGCTCCGGCAGGCGGCGTCTTCATTCCCCGCAACGGCGGGTATGAAGGCCGCATCCGCAGTGCCCACGTCTTCATTGACGACACGGCCGGCGGCGCGATTGACGTCGTCAGGGGCGAGTGGCCGGACCTGGAGCGGCTCGCGCGCCTGGAAATGTCCTTCGCCGTGCGAAAGCAGGGCGTGCCTGCGCCCGTCGAGGTCCGCCAGGGCTTCGACCGGAGCCCGGAGATCATCTTCCTCGAAGAGGGCAACGACCGCATCGGCGTCCGCGTGAAGTGCAAGCTGTATGACCGGGACCATCTCTATCACGGCCATGCGATCACCGAGACGTGGATGTACCCGAACGGAGAGACCTACGTGACCGCGGCCGCCGCGTTCGAGGACGCGCTCGCGCACGTCGCGGTAACGGACGCCAGGATTGTCGTGGGTCTGGCCGCCGGCTACGCGACGGCCTCTCCGGGCGGAGGGTCCCCGCAGGAGATCCACCTGCCCTCGCTTCAGGGACCGCGTGTGTTTCCTTTCGGCGACGAAGCTCTGCCTGGGCGGCACGTTCTGTTCTCAGGGAAGGATACTCCGCTTCTCGGCGTATACTGGCGAACGGGGAAGAAGGAGCACTTCACGTTTATCAGTCGCAAGGAAGGAAACGCCCCGACGTACTATCGCTGGCCCGACTACCTTATTCAGGCCTATCCGGGGGGCTCACGGGTGCAGGCGCTGGAGGTAGGCCCGCGTTCCCTGGAGTTTCGATGGCTTGCCGGCGAGCAGTCAGCAGGGCCCAAGTCGGCGTTTAGCGCTCTGATTCGAGTGGTCACGCCTCCGGACCGGGAGACCCTCGAGCAACTCGTGGCGGTGGAAAGGGAGCCGGTCGAGCTCGAAGTAGAGGGCGGCGTCATCCACGGGAATCTGGGGGGGTATAACGATTGGGACGGTTCCTACGAGGTGCGCAAGATCTCGAACCCCATGACGGTCACGCTGCCCGCGGACCCGACCGGGCGAACCGTCCGCATCAAGGCGATTGCCCTCCGCGGTCACGGGGGTATTGTCGCAAAGCTCAACGGGCAGGCGGTGGTGCCGCAACTCGTCGCCGAAGGGGGGATCGCCGACGACCCGCTCGCCCCGATCCGCGAGCTGCCCGAAGGGCCGGCCGACACGGCCCTCGTCACCGTGAAGCTCGGGGACGAGCCGCAGACCCTCAGCTTCAGCGAGGAGCCCGGCGTCCAGTTCGCCTACCAGACGCGCGACCGCTGGCGCAACCTCGCCTGCTTCACGACGAGGGGCGGGGGGCGCTGGTCGGGCTTCAGGTTCTCCCTGGTGGACGGCCGCGCGCGAAACATGCGCGGCTACGGCCGGCGAGAATGGGCGCTGACGGAGAACCTCCTCACGTGGTTCCCGTTTTGCGGATTCACGCCCGTTGAGATGGTGGACCAGATGGCCGATTTCGAGATCCTGAAGAACGGCCCGGACGAGGCGGTCTTCCGCTACGTCAGCACGAACGCGAACGGTCGGGTCCGGTCGGAATACATCGTTCGGGTGCCCGCCGACTCGCCCGCCATGCAGATGAACGTCACGGCGACCTTCACGGTGACGGAGCGCTGGCCCTACGACAACTGCCAGTTCTTCGATGTCTTCCCCTTCCGCGGCGTGTGGCCCCAGGACTGGTGGTATGACGAAGCGCTCTGGCTCGCGGCCGACGGGCGAACGAAAACGATGCGCACGGTCGAACGCACGTACGGCGGCGACACAGAGCTCAGCACGATCACCGGCGGCGGGTTCTTTGCGCTCTACAGCTCCGGGCGCGGCAACATGGTGATGCTCACGAAGGACTTCGAGCCCGCCCTGCCGACGAACTACGCGATCTGCGCCAACTACATAGACTGGCACATGGAGGTGAAGTTCAGGGGGGAGGACGGAACGGACAAGCCTCCGGACAAGGGCTTTCAGATCCGCGTTCGCTACGACCTGGCGATCTGGGGAGACGAGAACACCACCCGGGACGAGTTGATCGAACTCGGCAAGAAAAGCATCAAAGCCGGCCGGCTCGTGCTGCCGGAACGTTGACCCGCCGGCCGCGGCAGTGCGATAACAGAAGGAGACGCGAACCATGGCGCGCAGGAAGGCGATTGGTGTCGCGGTGGCAGTGCTTGTGGCCGCGCTCGCAGGCTGTTTGGAGTTTGACGAGCAAAGGATTCGGGTTGAGCACGACCAGGAGAACGACCGCCTGATCTTCGTAGTTCATTACTTGGGGCTCCACGACGACGAACAGAGAGGGTTTGGTGGAGGAGCGGCCGAGCCGCAGCTCAAAGGTGCCCTGGATGGCCATACAGTGGCGCTGTTTGGCAACTGGCCTTTCGAGTTCCAGACGGACGCGATCCGCGCCGAGCTGATGAAGCCCCAAGAAGAAGCAGAGGACGATATTCCGCCGGAGATGATCCCGAAGCTGCGTACGTTGATGGAGCGCGTGCGAGTCCTCAACGCCGGCTTCTACACCGATTCGGCAGGCCGGATCTGCGGCTGCCAGGTGGTCATCGTCGAGGAGGCGTCGGACACAATCCGCCTGGCCAACGAGATGTTGAATCAGTATGTGCTCTATGAACTTCCGCAACAGGAGACAAAGGAGCCATGGGAGGAGCTCGTCTTGGAAGCGGCACGCAGAGGCCACACATGGGTCCGGCTGAAGGGGCACAGCCTCATTTTCAGCTTCCCAGTTTCTGAGCGTGATCTGCGGGATGACAGGTCTGCATTCATTCAGGACCTCTTTGATGCGGGCATTACCGACGACGAGTTGCGGTTGCGCGGCTTGCGCGATGTGTTCGCTTCACCTCTTCTCGTCTGGCACGAGGGCGGAATCATGAAGGTCAAGTGCGGCTTCGAGGGATGGCCTTCGTTCCTCGTCCTTAAGCCCTACGAAGGAAAATACCGGCCGAACCTGGTGGAGCACATCAAAGGGCGGTATGGTCTTCGCTTGGACGACCTCTTGGTGCGCTACATTCTGGAACCGCAAGCCCCAGCGGAGACGGAAACTGAGCAAGCGGCACAAATGATGTCCTCTCGCCTACACAGGACCGACAATATCCGCGTCCTCGTGCGGGCTCTGAAGGCCAACCCCTCGACGGCACTCTGGGATAGGCTTAGGGAGGTGCCGCTCGACCGCGACATGCTGTCGCCCGAACTCAGAAAACTGCCCTTCAACCCCGAGACGAATGCGCCAGATGAGCTTAGCGATGAAGAACGCTTAGAGCTTTGGGAGCAGTGGCTCAACAAGCAGGTCACGGTGCGCCAGACACCGGTGGTTCCAGAACAAGAAGAAGAACCCCAGCAGGACGATTGACCTCGTTCGGGGCTGCTTCGGCGAACCCGAAGGGTCGCTCGGTTTGCTCCGGGCACGGGTGATATGGCACGGCCCAGAGTGAACCATCCTGCGCAGGCGGGATGTCTTGCTGGCTGGGCCCCCTTTCGTCAGACTGCACGTACCACCGCTCGTGCCCCGTGGCGTGTCGGATATTGCAGCCGACGCGGCATCTGCCGCATAATGGGAGCGCCTGAAGTCCGAGGCGAACTCGAGCGAGAGCATGTCGCGGGCCGGCAGATTCGCTGGCGGCCTCCAGAGCAAGCAAAGTGGAAGACGACGAGCCTTGCGTGCACGAACGTCCCGACCGGGAATCTCTCCTCGCCCTCACCGTGGACACGGAACCGGACTGGGGAATCTCCGGCACGCAGGCGGTGCGCGAGGTGTTGCCGGAGCTTCTGGATTTGCTCGAAAGGCATCGGGCGCGCGCAACGTTTTTCGTAGTGTGCGAGGTGTTGCAGGCATGCGGCAGGACATTGCGTCGAGCGGCGCGGCGGCACGAGATCGCTTCGCACGGGGTAACCCATCGGCGACTTGATGCTCTGCCTCGCAGCGAGGTGCGGCGTGAGCTCGCCGAGTCGCGCCGGCGCCTCTCGGGCGAACTTGAAGCCGAGGTCATCGGAATGAGAGCACCGTTCATGAGGGTGCCGTCGTGTTGGTTCGAGCTGCTGGCCGAGGCAGGCTATGTTTACGATTCGTCCCGGGGTCGGGTCTATCCTTCCGTGCGCAACGTGCCGGCCTGGCGGTGGAAGCCGATGCGGAGGGGATCGGTCGTGGAGATTCCGCCGACGACGCTGAGGGTGGGCGCAATCCCGCTCAGTCTGACGTACCTGCGACTGAGCGCGCCCCTCGGAGAGAAGCTGCTGTCCCGCGAAGGGGGCGTATTTTACCTTCATCCACACGAACTGGCGCGGCCCGCCCTGGCGAGTCGGCTGCGGGTCCCCCTCAGGTGGGTGCTCCGCCGTGGGACCGGGAAGCCGGCGTGGGGCTTACTCGAACGCCTGCTGAAGCGCTGGTCCGGGCGCACCGTAACGTGCCGCGCCCTGCTGGAGAAGCACGGTTTTCTGGACAAGGTAGAAGGACGTTGGGGGAAACGCTGATCCTGGGAGGCGGCCTGACGGGGCTCACCTCCGCCTACGTGCTGCACGGCCACGGGCGGGCGGTGCGCCTTTTCGAAGCGGCCCCCTGGCTCGGCGG
>JAUWZH010000354.1 GCA_030615435.1 Candidatus Brocadiaceae bacterium
TACCGGGCGGTTGACAGCCTCCAGACGCTGCTTGAATCAGTCGGAGCGGAATCGCGCCCTCTGGAGCAGAGGGCCGTCAGCGAACTTGTCAGGGATCTTGAAAACGCCTCGAAAGGCACTGTCGGGCCGACCCCACAGGCGGCGGAAACAACGCCGGAAGGGGAAGGCCTCACGCCCCCCGGTGAGAAGGCCGTCAGCTTCCCCGCAGCAGCTCAAGTTGCTCTTGGCGAGACGGTGAGGGTGGCCACAACCAGGCTGGACTCGCTATTGCTTCAGTCCGAAGAGATGCTTTCGGCAAGGCTTGCGGCAAGTCAGCGCGAAGCCGAACTGCGAGATGTCAGGACCAGCCTGAACGACTGGAAACGGGCGTGGTTTTCGGAGGTGACAAGACTCCGTCAACAGCTCGCCAGGAACACCCAGGAGGCAGGCCAGCGCAGGGAGGGCGAAACGACTGAGGCGGCGCTGAATCTGCTCGATCAAAACTATGACCGTGTCCGGCTCCTCGAGAGCAGGCTTGTTGAGTTGTCAAATCTGATGTCGCAGGACGAGCGATCCCTGGGCAGGATGGTGGACGTGTTGCTGGAAGATGCGCGGAGCGTGCTGTTGTGCCCCTTTTCGACGCTTCTGCAGGGCTTTCCAAGGCTCGTCCGAGACCTGTCCGCAGATACGGGCAAGGACATAGAACTGGCGATCGAGGGGCAGGGCATCGAGATAGACAGGCGCGTCCTGGAGCAACTGAAAGATCCCCTAATCCACGTTGTGAGGAATTGCATTGATCACGGTATTGAAAAGCCCGAGGAACGGAAGGCAAGGGACAAGCTGCCCGAGGGCACCATTACGATCGCCATCTCACAGATAGGCGCCAGGAACGTGCAGATTCTCATTTCTGACGACGGGTCGGGAATTGATATTGGCAGGATGCGCTCTGCGGCGGTTAAGGCCGGCATCCTTTCTCAAGAGGAAGCGGATGCTCTATCCGATGAGGATGCGCTGTCGCTGGCATATTATCCCGGGGTCTCGACAAGTCGGATCATCACGGAAATATCCGGCCAGGGCCTCGGACTGGCCATCGCGCGCGAGAATGTGGAAGGGCTCGGGGGCACCGTATCGCTTGAGAACCGGCCTGGCTCCGGGGTGACTCTCGGAATCGTTGTGCCGATAACACTGGCCACATTTCGAGGTATTGTCGTTCGCTTTGGGGAGAGTATGTTCGTCATTCCCACGGCCAGTACCGAGCAGGTGCTGAGAGTGAAGGCTGAAGATATCAAGACCGTGGAAAACCGCGAAGCCATTGAGATTGATGGTCGTGCCGTGTCGGTTGTCCGATTGGGAGACGTGCTCGAAGTTGCCCGGCCCGCTGATACAAACGAGGCCCGGGACGTGGCGCAAGCGGTTGTCTTCTCTTCCAACGGAGCGCGCGTTGCCTTTCTGGTCGATGAGGTAATCGAAGAGTGCGAGGTCCTGGTGAAGCCGCTCGGCACACAGCTCTCACGGGTGCGCAACGTATCAGGCGCGACGATCCTGGGGACGGGCGAGGTAGTTCCCATCCTTAATGTCTCCGATCTGCTGAAATCTGCGACTCTGCCGAGCATGGGCGCCACGGCGCGGCCCCCTGTGGCCGCCCCTGGCGAAGAGCCCAGGAAACAGACCGCCTTGCTTGTTGAAGATTCGATCACTGCTCGCACACTGCTCAAGAACATCCTGGAAAGCGCGGGATACACGGTTGTTACCGCTGTTGACGGCATGGATGCATTCACGCGACTTCGCGAGACTGAATGTGATTTCGTGGTATCCGACGTGGCTATGCCGCGGATGGACGGCTTTGAGCTCACCAAGAAAATACGCGGCGACGAGAAATTCGCGGACCTGCCGGTCGTGCTGGTGACAGCCCTCGAATCCCGTGAAGAGCGGGAGCGGGGCGTTGACGTCGGAGCAGACGCCTACATCATCAAGAGAAGCTTCGACCAGAGCAATCTCCTGGAGGTCATTCGCAGGCTCACGTAACTAGTGTAGCGTTGCATAATTGCAGTGCATTATACGCTTTGCATTGGTACAATACTCTCGGAGGTGAGACCAATGCGAAGAGCATGTGCCATCACTATCACAGATGAAGAGGGAAAGACGTTGCGGCGATGGTCGCGCGG
>JAUWZH010000294.1 GCA_030615435.1 Candidatus Brocadiaceae bacterium
CTTGCAGCCGAAGAGAACGGTGCAGGCGACCATTGAGTTCGAGGACGTCGCGGGCATCTTCGCGCACGTAGGTGAGGGGGGCGAAGACAGCTCCCGGGCACTCGCCACGGCTCGTGAGGCGGAGCTGCTTCTGATGGTCCTGCGCGCCTTCGCGGATCCCACCGTCTTCCACGTGTTCGGCAGCGTGGAGCCTGCGCGGGACTTCGTGCGGATGCAGGAGGAAATGCTGCTCGCCGACCTCGCCGTCGTCGAAAACCGAGTCAAGAACATCCAGAAGGACCTTCGGCGGTGCCCGGCCTCCGAGCGCGAACAGCTCCAGGGGGAACTGGACCTGCTCGAACGCTGCCGGGAGGCGATTGAGCAGCAGCGCGGCATCCGGGCCCTCGAGATGAACGAGACCCAGAAGAAGATGCTTCGCAGCTACGCATTTCTCACCCTCAAGCCCCTCGTCTGCATGCTGAACGTCGCAGAGGATCAGATCGAGGAGCCGCCCTCTCTCGGTGAGCTGGCGGGCCTCGAGTGGCCGCCCGTCATCATGTGCGGCAGGTTCGAGATGGAGATTATGGAGCTGGAAGAGGCCGACCGGCCGGTATTCATGGAGGATGCGGGCCTGGCGGAGCTCGCCTCGCACAGGGTCGTGCGGGCGTGCTACGACGCGCTGGACGTGCGCACGTTTTTCACCTGCGCGCACGACGAGGTGCGCGCCTGGACGATTCCGGCCGGAGCCGACGCAGTGACGGCCGCCGGCAAAGTCCACACGGACATGGCAAAGGGCTTTATCCGGGCCGAAGTGATCGGCTTCGAAGACCTCCGGGCGTGCGGCTCCATGAAGGAAGCCCGGGCGCGGGGGAAGGTCCGCCTGGAGGGCAGGGACTACGAAGTCCAGGACGGAGACGTGGTTACGTTCCGCTTCGGCCACTGACGTTTTGTCCGGGATTTGCCATTCTCGTCGCAAGGGGCGCAGCGTACGCGCCGTGGTTGACTTCGGCTGTGGGACGATATTGATCGGCCGGGGGGAAAAGGCAGGGACTGCGAAACCGACAGCCCCCGCCACGGACGGGCGTCAGGGCGGAGCGGCCCTGCAAATCCGGCGCACGGGCCGTAGCATGGCGGGGTGGCGGCCTTCAGGCCGTCCTTGCCGGATGTGCACGGCGGGAGTGGTCAAGAGGGGGGAGGTGTGAATCCCACCATCGCCGGCTTGCGCCTGACGCGGTGGCGCAGTGTGGTACAATAAAGCATTCCAGAAGGCAGAACATGTTCATTCCCTGAACTTGACCAGTTACCCGCCACCCCCGTAGGCAAAACCGAGTTTGCTGGCCATGTCGTCAAGCTTGACGAAACCGAGTATTGGTTTTCTCAAACCCACGAACTGGCTACGGTCGGCCAATTCGGTTCCCGTTTCGCCAACTTGGTGGAGGAAAATTTGGCAAATACTCATACCGGGCCTGATAGCAATCGGAATCTCACCAGCATTTGACAGTTCCAGAGTCAAACACCCAGTGAACCCAGGGTGTACCCCAATGGCAGTAGAAATAATCAATCCGCGTCTTCCCCAACTGGATTTCCCCAAAACGTATGCGGCCATATCCTTTGGGAGTCGAATCCATTCCAGAGTGATGCCAAGAACGAAACTGCGTGGATGGAGATAATATTCGCTGCCAAAAGGAACATAATGGGTCTCTGTCAGTTGGGCGCGTGCAGAGGGTGCCGCGACACTGATATGGGACATTCTGGCTTGTCGGAGCGTAACAAACCATGTGCCAAGCCTCAAGTCGATGGAAGCGGAGCCTTGTTCGTGAAGCTCTTGGTAGTCAGAACACGGCGTGATTACCAAAGGATCAATGTTCCCAGGCTTATCGCCCTCTCGAAGACGATCTGCTATTTCTTCAGCCTTTAATATCATTGAGTTTCCTCCAGGATTTGCTCGACCTCGAGTAACTCTATGTTTTTCAGCACAAGCTCCTGCAGAATCACGTCTTTTCGGGGCACGACTTGCGGAATGTCAACCCAGAAAGTTGCATCGCCGTAGGCTATCCAAGCTGCATTCATAATGTCCGCAAGGCATTTGCACCCTTTGGCTGGCACGACACGTTTAAACCGGCCAAGGATTCTCTGGCTCTCTGCCTCACTTGGCCTGGGTACCGTAGTTGCCTGGATGATCGCATCAGCCCTGATAGCAAGCTGGGTAGCGATCTCACCGAGCACTGTATCCGCGGTCGCCAAACGGAATCTGTCAACCTGAGTAATATTTGGCTCGGGACGATCTTGGAACAGGTCCAAGTATCCCCCGGGTACGTCGATATTGTACAGATCAGATTCTGCCGCCGAGACAAGATACTGCACCCTCTTCAGTGCCTCGGGATAGTGAATAGACCGTGGCAAGGGAACATTAGGCGCGACAAGATAGGCGTAAGCTTGCAGATAGGAGCGGCCGAATATGCGGAGGCCTATGAAGTCGCAAAAGATCTCTTGGGCGTGTCGCAATGTCAGTGTCAGCGCCGGAGCCCAAGTTTGCTGAGCAAACATGTTAGTTGTCAGTACGCTGGGCGAATCCACGTATGGAAATGTCTGGTGGTAATCATGCCAGTGGCTGGTGATGTACGCGATGATGTGTTCTTTGACGTCTGGCCGAAGGTTGTCGTCCAGGTTCTCTTTTGACCACACCGAATGCCCCAGCTCGTGTCCGGATAAAGGAACGAGTAAGGGGTTGGCAGATTCTGGTGCGGGCAGGCCAATGAATACGATGCCTGGCAAGTCGATAGCTTGCGGATACGTGACAGGCGAATAGTTCCATTCCGACGAGAGCAGTAGCTTAGTTGTGCGATCTTGCGCAGAGACGTCCGGTTCCAGAACTTCCCGCGCGATACGTAGCAAAGGTCCGAACACCTCGAAGGCGTTTCGGACATCCGTCGAGCGAAGGACAAACCCGAGTCTTGGTACATATCGGAACAAGGCCCTCAAGGCCAAACCACACTGTGCTTTCACGATATCCGGATTAGTATGTTTGTCCAATCCGTCCAGGGCCGTTGATATCTGAAGGAATATATCTTCAATGATACCAAGTACATCTTTCGAATCCGGATACGGGAACTCACACTCGCTCAGTTGCTTAATCTGCTTCAAGACAGAAGATAGCTTCTCACGAGTGTTGTTCAACAAGTTCATTACTAGTGTAGCGTTGCATAATTGCAGTGCATTATACGCTTTGCATTGGTACAATACTCTCGGAGGTGAGACCAATGCGAAGAGCATGTGCCATCACTATCACAGATGAAGAGGGAAAGACGTTGCGGCGATGGTCGCGCGG
>JAUWZH010000330.1 GCA_030615435.1 Candidatus Brocadiaceae bacterium
ACAGTGGAGCAGGCGCCACGCAGCAACTCCATCGGTGCAAGGATAGTGGCGGAGTGCCAGAGGCGCTTCTTTGACTATCTTGACGGTCCTGCGTTCTCACTGACGGGGGCAGATGTTCCCAATCCCGTTTCCAGAAGGCTCGAACTTGCAGTGTTGCCGGACCTCAAGGCGGTCACGGATGCTATCCGCGCTCTCGCGCGTAGAGAGACTTGACGACAGGTAAAGCAATGACCGGGAAAACTAGAAAGCGAACCTACGGTAACTACATAGGTGGCAAATGGAGGCGGAGCAAAGCGGGCAATTACATCAAGCAGCGGAACCCTGCAAACCTCTCACAGGTGACTTCACTTTTTCCCCTGTGTAGCGAAGAGGATTACTGCAAAGCCGTTGAAGCGGCATCGGAAGCCTTTCCGGGGTGGAGCCGACTCACCGTTGACGAGCGCAGCAGAGTGCTCCGGCGTGTCCTGGCGCTCATGAGGGAAAGGGCCGATCTGATCGCCGGTAGCATTACCTTACAGAACGGCAAGATGCTCAAGGAGTCGCGCAGCGAGGTTAGCTCTGCAATGGCGGAGATGGAGTTTCAGATAGAGCAGGGGCTTCGGGCGTTCGGCAAGACGAAGCCGCCGCGTCTTGGCGCAGCATCGGAGTATTGCGTGCGCATGCCGCTGGGGGTAGTAGTTGCCATCACACCGTGGAATTTTCCTTTCAACGTGCCCACCCGCAAGTGTGTGCCGGCGCTGATGGCCGGCAACACCGTCATCCTGAAGCCGGCCACGCTGACCCCTCTGGTGGGATTTGAGTTCACGAAACTGTTCGAGGATGCAGGCCTGCCGCCGGGGGTGCTGAATTTCGTAACCGGTCGGGGATCGGATTTTGGACGGGTCGTTCTGAGTCATCCCTTTGTGAGAGCCGTCTCGTTTACGGGATCAACGAGCGTGGGCAAGAGAATAAATGCGCTGGCTGCAAGGAACATGGTGAGATGCCAGCTCGAAATGGGGGGCAAGAACGCGCTGGTCGTCCTTGAGGACGCTGACATGGAGGCAGCGCTCGACGCCGCGGCTCTGGGAGCGTTCGCCTGCGCAGGACAGTGGTGCACAAGCACGAGCCGGCTGATACTTCCCCGGGCTATTGCTGACAGCTTCGTCGGGCGCCTTGCCCGGAGGGCGGAGGACATAAAGGTCGGAGACGGTCTCGATGGTTCGACCGAGATGGGGCCGGTCTGCGGCGTGGAGCAGGAAAAGTCCATCCTGAAATACATCAATCTGGGTATGAAAGAGGGCGCCGAACTGGTTTGCGGAGGCACCAAACTCAGGGGCGGCAGTTATGACAAAGGTTGTTTCATCGCACCCACTATATTCGACCACGTTCGCCCGAATATGCGTATAGCGCGTGAGGAGATATTTGGCCCTGTTCTGTGCGTCATACGAGTGTCCGATTTCGAAGAGGCATGCTGCGTTACGAACGACACCCCTTACGGTCTGTCAAGCTCGATATATACCAACGACCCGGCTAGGGCGACGTGTTTCGTGGAAAAGGTTGAAACGGGCCTGACACATGTTAACATGCACACCGCTTACAAGAAACCTGCACTGCCGTTCGGAGGGATCAAGCAGTCAGGCGCGGGGATACCCGAGGCGGGCCACACGGGTCTGGAGTTCTTCACCGACCTGAAAAGCGTTTATGTCAAGCCGGGCAGCGGGAAAAGCGGATGATAAGACGAATCGGCCACACGGCGCTCTGCGTCTCGGACATGGATAGGTCCCTTGCCTTCTACAAGGGGTTGTTTGGCATGGAAGAAGTGCTGGAGGTGGATTTGCGCGACGAGCGCATGAAGAGACTTCTGGGGGACGAGAGGGCCGAATGCCGCGTGGTTCACCTCAGCGTCGGAGGCACCGTTCTAGAACTCTTTCAGTACTACAGCCCCGAGGACGGTCAGAAGCGTGTCGGTCATCGGCAGTTCGACGCTGGGTTCACCCACATCGGTTTTGAAGTGACGGAGATGGACAGACATCTTGACGATCTGCGACGGCGGGGCGTCCAACTGGTGGGCGAACCAGTAACTGTCAGGCGGGGATGTCGCGTCGTGTACTTTTACGGTCCTGACGGCGAAGTGCTGGAGTTGCGTGAAACTCAGCAAGAGCAGTGAAGTTGCGCTGCCGGAGGTTGAAGACTCGACAAAGGAGGCCACGGATGAAGCTGGAGAATAAGGTGGCGATTGTGACTGGGGCGGGAAGCGGCATAGGCCGGGCCTCGGCCCTGGCGCTCGCTAAGGAGGGCGCTGATGTGGTGATCGCTGAGATCAAGGCCACCACTGGCAGGGCTGCCGCAAAAGAGGTCGAAGCGGTGGGCCGGCGGGGCTTGTTCGTGAAGACCGATGTCTCGGACGAAAAGTCCGTCCGACAGATGGTAAAGGAGACGGTCAAAGCCTTCGGCGTTATTGACATCCTGGTCAATAATGCGGGCATAATCCTGCAGAAGAAAATGGTGGAGACGACCCTCCGAGAGTGGGAGAGAATCCTGCGCAATAACCTGACGAGCTGCTTTCTGTGCACGCGTGAGGTGGCGAAGGTCATGATAGAGAAGGGCACGGACGGCCGCATCATCAACATCTCTTCGATCCATGCTCGGC
>JAUWZH010000013.1 GCA_030615435.1 Candidatus Brocadiaceae bacterium
GGAAGACGTAGCCGCCGTGGCCGCCCTCTGTCCCGCCTCGGACATCGAAGCCTATCACCGGTGGTGTGCTGCGAATCCCGGCGGGGTGGTGGACGAGATTCGAGCCGCCATAGAGCAGGCCTACGGCGGCACGCCGTCGGAAGCACCAGAGCGATACGCCTCCCACAGGGCCATCCTGCGGGCGGACTGCCTGAAGATGCCGCTGCTTCTCGCCCACGGCACCGCCGACCCCACCATTCCCGTGGAGCAGTCGCGCGCACTGGCGCGGAAGCTTTGCGGATCGTCCCATTTCACCTACCGGGAAATTCCCTCGGGAGCCCACGACGCGCCGCTGCAACAGGCCGGCCTCCTGGACTGGCTGGACGGCGTGCTGAATTCGCCGGAACCAGCCTGACGTTTTTGCATCCGGCCTCGCAGCACACCGCTGGCAAAGATGCAGGGGATTTTCTGAAGTCAAGGGCAGACTGCACGCAGAAAGAGCCCGTACGCTTGAAAAGATGCGCAGTCCTGGTATAAAAGAAGGCAACACGGGCTAGTGTAGCTCAACGGCAGAGCAGCGGTTTTGTAAACCGCAGGTTAGGAGTTCGAATCTCCTCACTAGCACCATCAGCTCCTCAAGTCGCATCGCGCGAGCCGCGGCCGGGGCAATTCGGAAGAAACGCACGTGGCGGTGGGCAGGTTCCCGAGTGGCTAAAGGGGACAGACTGTAAATCTGTTGGCGAACGCCTTCGGAGGTTCGAATCCTCCCCTGCCCACCATCAAATAAAGGTGCGGGCGTAGCTCAACTGGTAGAGCGCTGGCCTTCCAAGCCGGCTGTTGTGGGTTCGAGTCCCATCGCCCGCTCCAGCATAAGGGGCTATTGCGAAACCCCGTTCGTGACGAGGACGAGCGAGAAGCCCGAGGGCAAGGCGGCAGGCGCAGAACGCCGGAAGCGTGGCTGGACGCCACGTTGAGGACGTTTTGCGCCGACAACACAGCCATCGGGCTTCGCAGCCGGCCGCAGTAGATCCGGGTTTTGCAATAGCCCCTAAGCCCTCCCATGGCCACACGGTGGCACATCTCCTTCAAGAGATGCCGCTGAGGGCCCCTTCTCGATACGGCGCGGGAGCGGCTCTCTTCGCCGGGCTAAGGCGCAGAGCCTGCCGAGGGGAGCCCCTCGAGAATCCCCGGGCCGAACGGTCCGTCGAGGTGCTTCGCCGTGCTGTTCCGGGCGGAGGCGGCTCGGCCTGACTTTTCCCGACGGCGTGCCACTGAACTCCGCAATTGCGCAAGACCCCCACAGGGAGGGGGTTGCCATGTGCGGGCGGGAGGACCATTTCAACTTGCCATCCGCGCACCGCCGTGTTACATTCAGGCGTTTTCCGCACAAACTCACCCGTTTCATCCGCATGGCACTGGCTCGAGCGAGAAGGAGAAAGAATGACTCAGGATCCTCTCACACCGTACGGCAATCGGCCAATGGTCACCCCCATAGTCAATGCCGTGAATTATGAATACGGCTCATTTGAGGTGCTGCGCCAGATCACGGACGGCGAAATAGACGGCTATACTTACCATCGCGACGATAACCCGACCGTTCGTGCGGTCGAGAAAGCAATCGCCTCCATGGAGGGAGCCGAAGACTGCGTCGTTTGCACAACCGGCATGGCGGCCTGCACCATGGTTTATCTGACCTACCTGAGCGCCGGCGACCACCTGATACTCTTCCACGACATCTACGGCGCCCACTACAAGATGTCTCTTATCCTGGAGAAACTGGGAGTGCAGATAACCTGGCTGGATGCTTCCCGCAGCGACACGATAGGGGAACACATCAGAGACAATACCAGAATGATCTTCTGCGAGACGCCCACCAACCCCTTGTGCAAGGTGGTTGACATCGCTGCCCTGCACAGGGAGGCTGACCGCGCCGGCGCGCTTCTGATCGTTGACAACACCTTTGCCACGCCCTATCACCAGAAGCCCCTGTCGCTCGGCACCGACCTGGTGGTGCACAGCGCCACCAAGGGACTCGGCGGGCACAACGATCTCATGGCCGGCGCGATTGCCGGCTCCAAGGACCGTTACAATGATTTGTGGTTCACGCGCCAGGCCATCGGCACAACACTCGATGCGTATTCCGCATCGCTGCTGGAGCGCGGCCTGAAGACCTTCGAGATGCGGGCCGAGAAAATGTCCGCCAATGCCATGGCCATGGCCGAGTACCTGGCCGAGCATCCGAAAGTCCCGCGGGTGTGCTATCCGGGACTGAAGACGGACCCCGGCCACGAGGTCGCGGTCCGGCAGATGCACGACGGATTCGGCGGCGTTCTGGCCTTCGACGTCGGAGAGGAGCAGGAAGACGCCAAGCGGTTCATCAACGAACTGAAGGGACTACTCCACGCGGTGAGCCTCGGGGCGACCGAGTCTCTGATATGCATTCCTTACCTCACCACGATGCTCTACATGCCCGAGGAGCGCCGCACCAGTTTCGGCGTGAAGAAGAACACCGTCCGCCTGTCGGCCGGCATAGAAAGGCCGGAGCTTCTGCTGGAAGACCTGGAAAAGGCGCTGGAAAAAGTCTAGTTGGGCGGTGATGGAGCGCAAAGTCCAAGGTGCAAGCTGACGGCCGGACCCGTGTGGCTGTCGCCAGCCGGTTTCAATAACTGGTATAGGAAGCTGGTAGATTACTCAGACCCGGCCAAAGGTTACAAACATTCAGAAACATACATTCCAGATTGACTCAGGGCAAGCGCTTTGCAAGAAGTCTCGTCCTGGAAGTTTTCCTTCTAATGTCGGAGGGGCACAATGCATCGCACGAGAACTTCCAAATTCTGGTTGTGCTTGACGCTGATGTTCCTTTTTTGCCAGGTGACTGCTAGAGGCGGACTAGACCAGCCGCTCCAATACAAAGCTGTGGATGATTCATATTACTTTGTCGAAATGGACTATACGTATGTCCGGAGGCACATAAATGCCGAGGAAGAGGTTTTTCGCGAGACATGCGTTATCAAGTGTGATCAAGTCCTGAAGGATGACGACACAAGGGCTCATGCGAGGCCGCAAAAGACACTCCTGAAGCTGGAGGGAAGCGAAGACGCTTTCGAAGACTTCCAGACGAAGCCTTTCCCACCGGCCGGTCTGGCATACCCGACAGGGAAGGTGACGAAGTATAGAATCTTGCCCGATGGAACTGAGCAAACGGGTGTCAACTGGATTATTACGGATATAGCCCGATCTTTCAGAGTTTTCCCGATCTTTCCAAATCAACCCGTTCAGGAGAACCAAACGTGGAAGGTGCGGATGGACATATGTTTCCCAGACAATTATAAGGCCGTTATGCCTATCGAGGTTCGACATCATCTAAAGGCGTTGGAGAGGGCCAATGGGCGAACGACAGCGGTTATCGAGTATGCATTCTCACACGAACTCGACACGGCAACGCAACCAGAGATGCAACAGCGTGACGGAATATCCGAGTTCGTAAAGCAGAATTACACGGTTAACGGAAGAGGCGAAGTAGAATTTGACATTACTCGGGGGATTGTTACGAATAAGAAGCAACACATCGAATGGAATACCCGCTGGACCGAGCCTCTACCGAAGGATGGCAGCGCTGCACTCGACATACAGGGATTACTGGATTCGGTTTTCAGCTTTGACACGCGGGCAAGGCTGATCGAGGAGAAGGAGGCCCTCCGCCTCATAAAAGAGGCAAAGGCGCTGCAAACCGGACCTCCGGAGCCGGAAGCTGATTCCGGCCCAAGCTGGAAGTATCTGGTGGAGAGAAGGACCACATCGCGCGGGCTCGCTCCCAAGAAGGAAAGGGTTTACGTTGACCGGGCATTCGTGCATTACGGCGCAAGAGCAAAGCAAGCGGGTGGGCAATACGAATCCGCACCTCAGGTAGTCTACATCGATGAAGATGACAATCGGCTTAACGGTTTTGGTCACATGACGTTCGAACCAATTGGTTCAGATAAGCTTACCATGACAGACAAGCTGCCTTGGAATTACGGCAGGGATCCCAACCTCCCTTTACCGGTGAGTAAATTGGCAAAGGCTTTCGATATGCTGCCGTTGGAGCGGTGGGAACGGTTGCAAGCGAACTTGCGCACGGTTTCAACCCTTCATTTGTGTTTTATGGGCATCCCCAAGTTGAGCTTCCCTGCGGCAATGAATTACCAGCTGAGGGGATATGAGAAGAAGAAAGGTAGAAAGTGCGCAGTGATCGATTACACAATAGCGGGCACATTCAAATCATCCGAGCATCCTGAGCGGTTTACGGAAGAGCAAATGCGCAAGGGAAGGTTGGAAGGCAGCCTTAAGGGTGGTGGCTTTGCTTATGTTGATCTTGAGGCCGGCATAATAGTGGAGAAACAGCAAGCCGTTGCGTGGAGTTTAGCTGTAGAACAGCTAACCCGGCTCAAGAACGGAGAACGTGCCTGGGTACCCGATACAGTTGACTGGCAATTGGTGGAGATAACCGTCGAGGTGTGGCCGCTCCTTCGGGTGCGCGGTTTTCCGAACACACTGCGTTCCGAGATCGGGTTCGAGAAGATGATCCCGCAGCACTTGAGGGACTCTCTGAAGCCCTCTGTGGAGGAACCCGGACCCAAATCCAGAAAAGCGGACTGCAAGCGCAACCTGCGCCACATAGGAGTGGGAATCGTGTTTTACCGGAACGATAATGCGGACGAATTCCCGGCGACGCTGGCGAATCTCTACCCGAAATACATGGAGGCGCGAACATTCGTCTGCCCCGGCGACGAGAACCCCAGGACACTTGCCGGGGACATCAAGTGCAGCTATCACTACGTGGGGAAGCTGTTGCCCCATGCGCCGGACACGGCCATCATTGTGTACGAGAAGGCCGGGAACCACGAGGGAGGCCGGCATGTGATCGTCGCTGACGGCCACGTGAAATGGATCGAAGAGGACGAGTTCGAGGCGCGGATGAAGCAGAGCCTGGAACTGCTCAAAGGAGAGGGCTGGGACAAATACTCGCCGGAGCAGCAGAAGGCGATCGAGGCATTCTACGCGGGTCAGCCCTGAGACACCCGCCGGGAGCCCGCCAGGCAGGCAATAGCGCCGGCAGTGCGTAACGGCCACATCAACTGCGCCGAAGGGCCGGGTTGTGTGGTGCTAAAGCGAAGCCGGACGCGCGCGATTGTCGCTGCGTGATGCGCTGTCAACGAGTCAATCCACAGTTCACGAGGAAAGGGAGACGATGAAACTTGCCATTAACGAGGCTACGACGATGCCGGCGGCCTTCGAGGAAGACGTCGCCGCTTACGCAGAAGCCGGATTCCAGGCCATGGAAATCTGGCTTGCGAAAGTGGACGCCTATCTGGAAAAGGGCAACACGGTGCAGGATGCCGGACGCCTCATGTCAGAGAACGGTCTGGCTGCTGCGGGGGCCTGTTTCTCCAGGCTCACGTTCGCGGGAGCGGAAGAGCAGCAGAAGAACATGGACGCCCTGCGCGGACGGCTCGAAATGTGCCAGGCAATGGGGGCCGAAACCCTCGTGGTGATCCCGGGCGTGCTGGGATCGCCGCCGACGCCGCAGACCTACGACACCGTGGCGGAAGGCCTGGCAGAATGCGGCGAGGTGGCCGAACCCTATGGCGTATCCCTGGCGATCGAATTCATCAAGGGCGCCGACCTCATCGGTTCCGTGCGAACAGCCATGGATGTGGCCAGAAGGACCGGGCGGAACAACGTCGGCGTGCTGCTCGACACGTTCCATTTCCACATCGGTATCAGCAAGGTCGCGGACATCCTTGAGATGAAAAAGGACGAGCTCAAGCTCGTGCACTTCAACGACTGCCGGGACGTCTACCGCGAGACCGCCGCCGACAACATGCGCGTTTTCCCGGGAGACGGCGTCTTTCCGCTCAAGGAGATCCTGGGAGCAATTTCGCGGATCGGATACCAGGGATATCTTTCGCTCGAGGTTTTCGATCAGCAGGTCTGGGACATGGACGTGAAAGAAGCCGCTCGCCTGAGCTTCGAGAAAACGAGTGCGTTCCTGGCCGGCCTGGACATCTGATCGTAGGTGGCGCACGCTCTTCGTGAGCGCCGAAGGCGCGTGAACGTGCTTGCCTGCGCGCAAGGTTTTCTGCGCCACTGCGTCGGTAAGGACCCTTCGCGGATCTGAGCGCGTGCTCTTGATCGAGCAATTCCTGCCTGCTGGAGAGGCGTGAACATGCTGAACGTTGCACAAGAGGGATCGAGATTGTCCGTCGAGACGGCATGTGCGAGCATCGAGTGGGATGCCGCCAGGGGAGGACAGATAACCGGCTTTGCCGTAGAGGACGGCCTGATGCGCCGGCCGCTGCTGCCGGAGGGGCGCCTCTGGCCCGACCTTCGGTTCGAGCTTGCGGGGGGAAAGGTCCTCGCACTCGCCGATTCGGTGGCGCAGGTGGAAGTCACCCGTGAGATGCCGGGACGCATCGCCTTCCGCACGTCGGCAGTCCTGGGCGAGGGCCTGCTGCGTGTGGATCAGGAATTCGAGGCCTTCGAGGAGGGGGCGGTCTTCTGCGAGATGGTGGTTCAGCTTCAGGAAGGCAGGGATATGGAGCTGTGCAATGCGGCGATGGAGCTGCCGGTGGAGGTCCGAAGCGCCAACAACGTGCGCTGGGGGCACTACAGCCGCGAGCCGTGGAACAAGTACGACCCCAGTTGCATCCACGTGTTTTCCATCAACCACCTGTATCTGACCCCCGGCGAGACGGCCGAGGGGCGAGAGCTTTTCCCCCTTGCCTCCATTGATCTGGGCTGGGAAGGAGTCCGATTTTTCTCCAACCATCTGGAGTTTCTGCTCGAGGACTGGACCGCGCTCGGAGGCGGGCCGCGGGAACAGACCCGCTCACGGGCCGGCATGAACGAGGGGCACTGGCGCCTGCGCTGGGACCTCTTCGAGGGTCCCGCCAGGCGGCTGGCGCACTCCTACCGCTACCGCAACCGCTGGGGACTGCTCTTCGGCTGCCCGCGCACTCGGGCCGGCGCCGAGGCCGACCCGGCCCTGCGCAACAACGTCATCGGCGCCCGCATCGCGCACTGCATGTACCCCTACGTGCGCGAGAGTGCCGAGTGGCCCTGGGCGGTCATGCCCATCAAACAGACCATCTACCAGGACGCACAGCACTTCATGGGCTTTCCGGAGCTGGAGCGGGTGGACGAAGTGGCCGAGGCCGGCGCCAACATGATGATCTTGCACCAGTTCTGGATGTCCAACCCGGGCAGCAACGGAGAGCCGCCCGCCGATTACAAACCGGCCGACCCGAAGTGGCTCAGGGCCTTCGTGGACCGCTGCCACGAGCGGGGGATGCGCGTGGCCCCCTACATCCGCGGCACGGAGATGTACTGTTACTACAGCAGCTTCTTCGAGGACTTCTTCCAGAAAGACTGGGACGGGATGTACATGGACTGGACGTCTCCGCTCGCGCAGGGGTGGATCAAATCTTCGATGCTGCACTTCTCGGCCTACAACTACTTCATGTTCATGCGGGCGCTGCGGGGCAAAGTGGGCGAAGGGGGCTTCCTCATCGGCCACACAGGCAATCACGCATTCATCAACGCCTGCCACCTGGACGTGTGCCTCGCCGGCGAGTTCTCGGTGATGCACGAGGTCCTGCTCGCCGACCCTCAGGCGTGTGCCTACTACGCGCTGCTTTCCGGCAGCGGCGGCCATTTGCTCGGTGGAGATACCAAGGATCGCAAGATATTCGCCAGCCCCAGGGCGATGGCTTTCTGCGCCGCCCTTGGCATGACGAGCCACTCCTTCCTCTCGCCGGGCAAGCCGTTCAGCGAGACGGGCGCATACATGTTCCCCTTATGGAGGGCACTGCGCCCACTGTCCGGGCCGCCCGTTCGTCTCTACAACCCGAGTATCATGCAGACACCAGCCGTGCAGTGCGACCAGGTCGGCTTCTTCCCCGTCGCCTACCAGGCAGCCGACGGGCAAGTGCTCATCACGGTGACGAACCTGGGCGAGACGGCCGACGGGACGGTCGAGGTCAACTTTGCCGAGCTCGGACTGCCGGCCTCGAGCAAACTGAAACCGCTGAAGGCCGAGGGACTTTGCGACTGCCGGGCCGACGGCCCGCGCCTGCGCATCGCGGGGTTGCCTTCGGTGAGCCTCTGCGCGGCTCTCATCGGATAGAGCCCACTGGCGCGAGCTGCGCAGGCGCGGCCCTCCCTGACTGCTCGCAGCATTTCTCACTGCCAGCCGGCCTTCACCAGAACGATCGCTCCCTGAGGGGAGGCGGTAAGCCACCCGCAGGAGGTCACCGTGTCCAGGCAAAGAAACTTTTTCGGTTTGACTGCTCTCGCCGAAGACTTATAATGATGTGCCTGAGGTCGGGGCGTGGCGCAGCCTGGATTAGCGCGCCAGCATGGGGGGCTGGAGATCGCGGGTTCGAATCCCGCCGCCCCGACCATTTTTCGCCGTCAGGCGAAAAATGGTAGAGCAGGTGAGCATTAGAACAGTTGAACAGGAGAGAACGGAGAACGGCCACGACGACGAAATGGCTGGCCAGTGCAAGATGCGCGGCTCATCTGCGGTCTACTGTTCTCCTGTTCACCTGATCGGCCGTTGTTAGAGCACAGATATGCCCTTCATGTTCGAGAAGCTCCACGTCTACCATAAGGCCGTGGACTTCGCCGATCAGATCTCTGCCCTGACCGAGAACTTCCCCGGGCGCTATGGCTTCCTTACCGATCAGTTCAACCGGGCATCGTTGTCAATCGCCGCCAACATCGCCGAAGGCAACGGCCGCTTCACGAAGGCGGATCGCAAGAACTTCTTCACCATAGCGCGCGGTTCGGTGCACGAGTGCGTGCCGCTGCTGGAAGTCGGACGCCGCCGCGGGCTGTTGGAGGACGCGAAGCACCAGGCCTTGAGCCAGGAGTTAGAAGTCATCGCGAAGATGATCAGCGGGCTCATCAATGGGCTGAACAAACGGTCAAGATAATGCATCCGCCATCGTTTCCGGCAGCAAATATACTTTGCTCGCCTGCGGTCTACTGATCAACTGCTCAAGCTCCAGGGCACTATTTTAGAAAGCCGCCACGAAGCAGACACCCGCGCGTTCAAACGAGTGCCAGTTACCCCGACCATCTTTCGTAATTGAGCTCCTCTTCTTTCGAGGGAACAGGTATCACCTGCTCAATCTTCGCGCTCTTTGCCAAGAGTCCTTTTGATCAACGAATTCGCGTACGAGACAGCATACGCCACAACGGCGATGACGAACCCGCTGGCAGCGCCTATGACCCCGACTTCCAGTACTCGCTCTACGCCGGGACTGAGGTCGAGGTCGCGTGGCACAAAGAGTCTGGCCAATGTGGAACCCACAAATGCAACGAGCATGACTGCTGCGAAGAGCACAAGGATGCCTACTACTGGTAGCAGGATGATTTGTACAAGCCTTAGCCTGCCAGATTGCTTTGCCCTGCCTGTCTTTGCCTCGGTTTGTTGGCTTCGATCCTGCTCAGCCCGCCACTTTTGAAGCTCGATGCTTCTCTCCGCTAGAACTTTCTCAATCACGGGAACCGCTTCTTCCGCGTATTCCCCGGCTTTGTACTCTCTTTCGCGCTGATCAAGTTCGGCAATATGCATCTCGCGCCAACGTCGCTCAACTTCCTCTCTTTTCACCTGATCTCCTCCGTATTGACCAAACTTCCCGTGACCTTATACCTTTAGGCTCTATGGGTATGAGGCCAGTCGCCAGTCGAAAAATCCAGTGAGGCCGCCGACCATACTACGGCCCGTTCTCAGTGCGCGCAAGAACGCGTTGGCATGCCGCCTAAGTTCGCGTTCAAACGAATGCGAGTTGCCCCGACCAGCCTTCGCCGCCAGCGAAGGCTGGTTGAGCAGGAGAAAGTAGAGAGGAGAGCAAATCGCAGCTGACGCCGGGTCACGAAGAGACCTACGAAATGTGCAGACGCGGCTTTCTCCTGCGGTCTCCTTTCTACTCTCTACTTTCTGGCGTTCGTGCGGGGCGCTTCAAACGAGCACCAGTCGCGCCGACCGTTCTTTGTGTACGCAAGTCACTGCGGGGCTGGGCGACGACCTGCAATCACACCTCCTCCTGCCCTCCGCCGTAGCGCTGGGCCACCGCACGGGCCTGCTGCGAAGTTGGCCACGTCGCGTAGTACTCCTCCAGCCTTATCTGCGGCGTGAGATCAATCGCGAGGTCGGCCACTTCATTCTTCACAGTTTGAAAATCCTGCCTCGCCCGCTGCTTCCTTGACCTACTGGTGCCGTCAATCACTGGGATGAATATCTTCCCGTCGAGAGACAGCTCCTGGGTCAGGAGATGCCGAACCACGTGCCAGAACTCATGCGCCAAGCCCTTGCCCTTACGAAAGCACGCCAGGCCGCCGAAACGCCCCCGCGTTCTCATGCGCTCTTCCGACGCAGGGAGCCAGACCGCGTAGCTCCCATTCTTGATCGGCTCATCGAGGGCAAATGGTAATCCCCCGTCCGGCAACTTCCCCTTGCCTTTCTTTGGACCAAAGAAGAAGACGCTCAGGAACTGGTTGTCTCCTAGGTTGTTTACCAGTGGCTCGAAGCTTAACTGCCCTAGCTTGTGGTGCTTGTTGAGGCGGGTGATGCCGCAACGGGCGGCTCGCACGTCGGGCCGAAGGTTGATCTTCCCCCACGTCACGCGCCACAGGTTGCAGCGGAAGAGAGCGACCTCGGCGTCAACCCAGCGCAGCCAATCGTCGACGCAACTCACCTTCGCACAGAACTCCTTTTCCTGCCCGCTATCCTTCCAGACGACGCGGACTTCCGGCACAACTAAGCACAGAACCGGCCAGTCGACTGCCAGGGAGCAGTCATCATTCGGCCCGAGCCAGCAGCGTATCGCCCGGAGCATCTTCCGCAGTCCGTCTTCGCCTTCCTGGATCTTGTGCATAGCGCAAGCTTCTCCATAGCGCGATTCCAGGTCAGTGCGTACCTGCAGAATCTGTTCAGCAGATAGCCTGCTGATCGGTCGCAACGCGTCCCCGAGCGGGACACGGATGTCCCCGGCGCGCGCCTTCACACACGGGGTGTTGATCTCGTCGGCGTAGAACTCACACACTACTGCCATCTCCTGTTGTCTCTGCCGACACCGCTCCGTTACTTTCGGGCACATGGGTGGAGCCAACGCTTCTCTGCTCGCCCGGTAGACTGTACTGCGTCTGATGTCCGGACGCAAGTACGGCCCCCTGCCGCCGGTTTCGCTAAGACCTTCGTGGGCCTCCGCATAAGGCGTTTTGCCCGCACGAGATACCGTAGAGGCTGCGCGAACGCCTCGAGGTAGTCGTGCAGTTCGCGTTCAAACGAATGCCAGTTGCCCCGACCACCCTCCTTCGCCCTCCAAAGCCTTTTGTCGTCCGAAGCTTTAGCGAAGGAGGACGGCATAGGAGGGCTACGGAGGGCAAGCCCTTTTTCGTATCGCGCAGATTTATCCAAGGAAAAGCGGAAGCGAAGGAGGGTGGTCGCCCTGCGTAGCCTTTTGTCCTCCGAAACTTTGGCGAAGGAGGATGGCGAAGTAGGGCCAATCCAGTCATGATCCACCCGACTATGAAATATGTCCATTCCCTCCAAGGCGTTTCCCACCCCAAAAGACGCTTATGTGGGCATCACCTCTGACTTCGAGCAGCGTCTCAACGACCACAACGCTGGCAAGTCACCACAAACCGCAAGACACTGTCCTTGGAAGCCGGTCGTGGTTATCCGATTTCAAGACGGCGAAAAAGCGGCTGAGGATGAGCAGGCTCAGGGACATCATTCGCTTCTATGACATCCTCGAGGACCTCGAGGTGCGGGTCGGGGGAAAGCGGATCCTCGGCGAGTGCGATGGCCGAATCGGTTGGCCGCAGAGAGGTGTGTACTTCTTCTTTGAGGACGGTGAGCAGCGCTCGGGCTCGGGACGTGGGGGAACCGTATGAACCGCTGTTCCTCGACATGCTCCAAGAGGCTGTCGGCCACATGTAGGGGGGAGCCCTGCCTCTGGCTTACAGCATGGCGAAAGGGAAGCCCGGCGGGCAGGCGACACAGAGACATTGACATGTGTGGCTGCCAGCGGTAAGCTCCGAGGGCAGAGCGGGGAATCAGATCCTTGGTCACCGTTCGGCGGACTATCCCGTGCATCTGGGCAGCTTGCGGGCAGCCCGAAAGGAGAGGTGAAGATGGCTGTCATGGATAAGAAGCGCATGCGGCAACTGGCCGCCGTGTATCGGGACGGCCTGCTCGCCAGCACAATGCCGTTCTGGATGGCGCACGCCATTGACCGCGAGTGCGGGGGGTTCTTCAACTGCCTCGACCGCGACGGAAGCGTCGTCAGCACTGACAAGTCGGTCTGGGTCGCGGGTCGGTTCACCTGGCTGACCGCGCTCCTCTACAACGAAGTGGAGCAGCGGCAGGAGTGGCTTGACGCCTCGAGGCACGGCATCGAGTTCCTCGAAAGGCACTGCTTCGATACCGACGGCCGCATGTTCTTCGCCGTGACGCGCGACGGCCGCCCCCTGCGCAAGCGGCGCTATGTCTTCTCCGAGACCTTCGGAGCCATCGCCTTCTCCGAATATGCGCGCGCCACCGGAGACCATGAGCGCCTCGAGCGCGCGCAGAGCATCTACCGACAGATCCTGCGCTACTACTACAACCCGGAGCTGCTCCCGCCCAAGGTCTATCCACAAACCCGGCAGGTCAAGGCACACGCGATGCCGATGATCCTGGTGGGGACTACCCAGCAACTGCGCAAGCACGGGGACGATCCTCTCTACCAAGATACGATTGACCATTGCCTGCGGGAAATCCTGGAGGACTTCGTGCACGAGGACGAGAAGGCGCTGCTGGAAACGGTTGGCCCGCACGGCGAGCGACTCGACAGCCCTGAGGGACGCTGCATCAACCCGGGCCACGCCATCGAGACCTCGTGGTTCATCCTGGAGGAGTCCCGCCAGCGCGGCCGGCCGGAGCTGATCAAGCCCGCCTGCCGCATCCTCGACTGGTCGCTGGAGCGCGGCTGGGACCCCGAATACGGAGGCATTCTCCACTTCGTCGATGTCGAGGGCAAGCCGTGCCTGCAATACGAGCACGACATGAAGCTCTGGTGGCCGCACAACGAGGCGCTCTATGCCACGCTCCTGGCGTGGCACCTGACGGGCCGGCAGCAGTACGCGGACTGGTACGAGCGGGTCCACGAGTGGGCCCATTCTCATTTTCCAGACGAACGAGACGGCGTGTGGTTCAAGTACCTGCACCGCGACGGCTCCCTGTCGGTGACCCTCAAGGGGGGCAACCCCGCCGGTCCGTTCCACGTCCCGCGTATGCAGTTCTACTGCTGGAAGTTGCTGGAGGAGCTGCTTGCGGAGGAGCCCATCCGGTGAGGACGGCGCGGCATCTTTTCAGAGCTCCCTCCCGCGACCTGGTCCCATGAAAGAGCGGCGCAGAGGGGTCTGCGATCTGGTACGAGGAGGAAAACGTGCGCGAATACGCGGATCTCCTGTGCCGTCTGGGGGCTGAGAAGGGGACACTTCCAGGTGATGGGGACGAATCCCGGGCGTGTCACTGCATATGGGAAATGCCGACTCAGATCGTCAGAGGCAAGAGGAGAAGGTGCGATGAACCGCAAAGCGATTGCCGTTCTTTGCCTTCTGATCATGCTATGTGGCTGTCCTCATAAGAAGCCTGATGGCCGTCTCTCTTTCTTGCGCACAGAGGGCATTGATCGCATTCGCGTCACTGGGAGACCGGGTTCCAGCGTCCATTCAACCTCTCATCCGGAGCTTGTTGGGGCACTCATAGAGGTGATTGCCACTGCATTGCCAGATGCCAAGGCGTACGATACTTTAAAGACAACCCACATAGAACTCTTTAAGGGCAACGAGTTGCGCCATACACTCTTTGCGGGAGACTCACTTTTCAGTTTCGAGGGAACACAATACTACGACAAGAGCGGTGCATTCGCGCGTATCGTTGCTACCATTTGCTCCGGCCTTGGAAGTACGGCTTCAGTGTCCCAAACGCGCTATAAAATGGGAGAGAATATCCATATCAAGTGGACAATAAGAAACTACTCGGGAAAAGAGGTGACAATTCCCGCACACGTAGCTGGCAGGATCGGGTGGGCCTCACCCGGCACGCATGCCGGCTCCTGGGTCAGTGGCTCGCACAGGATGCTAAGGGTTTCTGCTGGAAAGGAAGGGACAGTAAGCCTAAAACCTGACGAATCATGTGACTTCCTGTTTACGATACCCACTATGGCCCTAGAACAGGGGCGAGTGTTGTTGACTTTCTCCGAGCTCATTCGGGAACAAGAAGGCGAAATGCGGCGGGTTGTTCGCCCGGATGATAGGGTGGTCATTATAGAGTAGGGTCCGAACCATGTGCCAAGCATTTTGCCGCACCTGATCGCCAAGCGGGAGCTCAGTTTCGTCCGGGCGTTGAAGCGCCTGGGCAGATTGGACGCCCTCATCACCGACGACATCGGCTACGTCCAGCAATGCCGGGAAGAGATGGAGGTGCTCTTCACCTTCCGGGCCGAGCGCGTCCCCGACACCCTCACTTCCACGGGTCCAGGGCCGGTTTCAATCCCTGGCGCGCGCCACAAAAAAACTCTTCGGGCTTATCGTCGAAACCGTAGTACCGGGGATCAATGAAGCCGTCCAGCGAGAGGCGGCCCTCACCCAGCCAGCGGACAACGGTCTCCAGAGTGCGCGTCGAGCACCCGGAACTGCCGATGGTCTTGGCCACGCGGTAATGGTTCGTATCCATCTCCGCCCCCTCCACGAGCGCGTGCGTGCCGCCGAAACAGGCGCCCACGGCGTAGCCTTCGGGCGAATAAAGCTTCAGCATCAGCCGCTGCGCATCGGGGTCGGCGCAAGCCGCTATGACGTCATCAAAGAGATGCCCCCCCGTGACCTCGCGCATCCTCTCGACGATGGCCTCCTCCGCTTCCATCTTGCCCGGCAGCGGCAGATCGGAATAGGGCCTCACGATCTCGACCGACACCTCATCGCCGAGAACATCCTGGACGAGAGAAGCCTTTCTTTCGGAACGGACGAGCATCACCACCCGGCCCGCGCCTTCCAGCCGGGCGAGCCGCGCGTAGATCATGGAGACCGTCCCCGAGCCGATCACGCAGCAGCGCCCCCCGGGCAGGACGCCCGCGCGATACTGGTGGCGTCCGTCTGCGTCAACGCCGCTCGGATGCGGCGTGCAGAAAATGGACTCCAAAGCGCAGGCCGCCGGCTCCGCCAGGGCGGCGGCCTCGTCGGAAATGCACTCCGGAACCCGCAGAACCCCGGCGGTCCGTATAAAGTTGGAGTCAACCCGCATGTACTGACTGTAAGCACCGTTGACGTAGAAGCTGAGGATGGTCACGGGCTCGTCCATCAGCATCAGACCGTTCGCGTAACGGGCGCCGCGCCCCTGCACGGTCACCCGCTCGCCGGGCTGAAAATCGAGGTATTCTTCCGAAAGCTTTTCGCCTTCACGGTAGCCCAAACCGGAGACAAGAGTCTTCACTTCATCTCCTACTTCGACTATCCGACCCACCATCTCGTGGCCGAGGACAACGGGCACATTGCGATCGACCTTGGGATGGCCTTTCAAGAAGATCGTGCGGTCCGTTCCGCAGCGGCCGCAAAGGTTTACCCGAACCATCAAGTCTTCCGGACCGCACTCGATGGAGAGGGTCTCGCGGCGTATGTCGCCGGGCGCATGGTAGACAAAAGCTTCTGAACGGTACACAGGATATTTCTCCCCTTGAAATGTCTGCCCGTTACTATTGAACCCCGCACAAATAAGTTCCCCCGTGCACGCGTGGGGAAATGACTAATGACGAAATGCCCAATGCCGAATCAACGACTGAATGCCCACTGCCGTATTGCTCATTCGGGTTTCGTCATTTGTCAGTCATTTTCTCGCATGAGGAGACATCTCAAAGTTGCACCTTTTCTCCTTCGTCAAGACTGTGCTGGGCCGCCACCATGAGCTGAACAGCCGCGCGCCCTGCTTCGCCATTGGCGGACGGGCTCGCCTCTCCTCGCGCGCAGCGCACGAAGTGATGGGTCTCGTCTACCGCTGCTCCGGTCGGCCTCCCCTCCAGGGCTGCGGTGTAGACATGGTCAATGTGCGCGGCTTTCTCCGCGTGAAGCATCAATTCCCTTGGCGAACCGTCAACGAAGACCGCGCCCTCGGTGCCGACAACCTGGGCCTCTGCCTGCAGTCCGATGGGCAAATCCCTCGGGAGCGCCCCACTGGTCTCGACCATTGCCACAGCGCCGCCCGCAAACTCGACCGTGGTGAAAACGATGTCGTCCGCGCTCTGCAACTTTCGCGCGGCTGCGGCGAACCGGCGATGATGCCCATGCCCTTTTTCCTCTCTGCGCGGATCACCGCGACGGCTGCTTCGCGCCAAAGCAGGCTGTAGTTGTATGCTGTGCGGACAACATCGAAGTCGGTTTTCCCGATGATTCGACTCCGACCTTTCGTGGAACGGCAAAGGGCCTTCCAGGTTCGCGTGCTTAGGTCTATTGCTTTGGGGTACCTGGCTTGGCCCATTTCAGCCATCTCGCGAGCGCCTCAGGCGGCGGCAGTTTGCAACGGCGTGTGACCGTGACCCAGTAGTACTCGTCGATCAGCTTGACGGGCGTTGCCAGTTTCCTGCCGAGCTTGGCGGGAAGTTCCGGCAGGTCAAAACCGTTCCGTCGGCAAACGGGCGCCAGGTTTTGAAGAACATCCGCCACGCGCTGCAGAAAGCGGCGGTATGACTCCGGCGAACCATCGTAGCAGAATTCGTTCTGTATGGGCGAGTCCCACGGGGGGAACACCAGGGGTCTGAGGGCGAAAAGAATCTTTGCTGCCCCAACCGGCCCGAACTTCACGGGGAGTCGACCAGCCCGGAGCGACGCGATCCTCGAGCTGAGGTCAGCGTAGGCATCGACCGCAGCCGTCGCCTCGGCATCGTCAAGCTGCCAGAGATGCCTCTCTGCCGCGGGAAGGGCGTCCCCAAAGTCATTGTGCCAGGACAACATCTCCCTGGCCGCCCGGGGGTGATACCGTCGCGCAAACTGACGGCATCCCCACTCGTTGAGCCACTTCAGCAAGGCTCGACGGTGTTCCGGATCGTCCAGATCCGGGGTGTTATCCACGGCTTCCAGGAACCGCCGGTAGGACTTGTCGAAATCCAGAACATTGCCGAACACCCAACACGCGAACGCTAGTTCGTAGAGAGTCATAGCTGGCCTCGATTCACATACCGGACTTCCCGTGCTGCCTTCACGAAACCCAGTCCATCTGCGCGATGAGCACGCCCTCCTTGCACTGTGGGCAGGGCACGCGTCCTGTCAAGGTCGGCAACGCCAACAACCTCCGCTCCCGCTATAGTCCCCAGTGCCCGCGCGCGCAAGCCGCCCATCCAGCCCGCGCCGACTATTCCTACCCTGACTGTTGCTCTCTCCGCCAATTTCCGTCTCCTTATTACCAGGAATTTACGATGGAAGCCGGCCCGACCCGACGAAATGCATCCTTCCCGACCAGCAAGGTCTCGTAACCCGCCGCCCCCAGAGCGTGGGCGAAAGTGGTCACATGCGACGGGAGCATGCAGGAGTTGGTCCAGACCTGCGTCTCGTGGGGCTGCTGCCCGGTCAGGAAACTCATCCGCGAGGGCACGCACAGCGGGGCCTGACAGTAGGTGTGGCGGAAGCGCACTCCACCCGCCGCCAGAGCGTCCAGGTTTGGCGTGCGGGCCACCGCGTCGCCGTAGCATCCGAGGACGTGCGGGTTGTGCTGGTCAGACATCAGGAGCAGGAAGTTCGGTCGTTCCGCCATTTGCTAAAAGCTCCACACTGTCGGTCTCAGTCGAACTTTCCCAGTTGCCAGTCACGCGCCGGCATCCCTGCCAGCCACGAGCAGCATAGCGCTCGTTCCGGGCTCAGTCAACCCTGTGAAACGGCGTTTTCATGCCGTTCATCGGCACCTTGATAGTCACGAGCGTAACGCCAGATTATCGCACCTACAAGATTGCGGGCGTTGCTCCTGAGCCTGGTTCTGTCGGGGGCCAAAGAGGTTGCCGTCCTCTTCCTGGCGTCCTGAGACCCATAACGTCAAGAATCATCGTAAGCTGGTTCAGATGAACGGGTCAAGACGCAGCTCACAACAGGGCAAGCCTCCTTGCTGCGGATATGGGAGCAACCGAAGCCATCTCGCTCAAAATGCATCCCGAGCTTATCCGACTTGGAGGTTTGCCCGCCTCGGGCGGGCTTGCTTCATTGTCTCACTTGATGGCGGAAGAAGGCGTCTCAAGTTGCAAGTGCTAAAGTACTTATGAACTGGGTGCGGGGCGGCTCCGTTGCATGTTGACCCCTTAGTTCAACGCGGCTATAATCCCGACGGAGTTCGGCTCCGGTGACCGGAGCGAGCATGCTCAAGAAGGCGTGAAGGAGGTGACGAAAGGTGGCTGATCTGAGGATAACACCTGCTGAGCAATGCCGATACGATGAGGTTTCCCTCGGC
>JAUWZH010000363.1 GCA_030615435.1 Candidatus Brocadiaceae bacterium
AGGGATGGCTCGACAACCCGGTCCTCTTCCTGCGGCAGACCTGAATATACGGCGTCTTCACTCATGGCAGAAAAGCTGTCGGCAATCAGCGGCGCGCCTGACCAGTTGTCAGCTCTCGGCTATTGTTGATATCCGCGGGGAGAAACTGCCGGCTTCTGCCGACGCAACGAGGCAGCAGAGACGGCCCCGTTTCCACCGTATCGGCTGCTGAGCCCTCACAGCCCCCTCATCCCGCCGAGAGCACCTCCCGCATCAGGGTCTCCTGGTCGGCGTCCGGGCCGAGTTCATCCAGGGCGCGCCTGACGATTTTCCTGGCCCTTGAAGGGCTTTCGCCGAGGGAGACCAAAGCCTTGACGGCATCGGAGGCGGCGGGGCTCATGGCCTGCGGGCCCCCCTCTGCTTCAAGCTGCGCCAGCTCGCCCCTCAGCTCCAGCACCAGGCGCTGGGCCGTTTTCTTGCCCACGCCCTTGACCAGCGTGGTGAGGGCGGAGACATCCCCCGCGGTGATATAGCGCGTGAAGTCCTTCACCGGGCAACTGCTCAACACCTGGAGCGCCACGGCCGGGCCGATCCGGTTCACCCCCATAAGCATCAGGAAGAGCCGGCGCTCAGCCTCGGTGGCGAAGCCGTAGAGTTTCACCTGGTCTTCCCGGACGTGCAGGTGTGTCAGCAGCCGCATCCGTTGCCCCGCCTCGGGGGCCGCAGCAAACGTGGAGAGGGGCACCTGAAGCCGGAAACCGACACCGCCCACCTCGACCGTGAGGGCCATCGGACTTTTCGAGGTGAGGGTTCCTTCCAGCGAGTCAATCATGCGTCCTCATCCCTCGCTGAGGGCGAGCCCGAGGTCGCGCAGTTTCCTTCTGATCTCGGCAACGCTGGTGGGGCCGAAGTTGGGCGTGGAGAGCAGGTCTTCCTCGGTGTGCTTGATCAGCTCGCCGACGGTGTTGATGCTGAGCCGCTCCATGCACTTGCGGCCTCTGGTGGAAAGGCTGAGGAACTCCACGGGCATGCTGAGCTTCTCCTGCATCTCCTCGCTCTGCCCCGGCGCCAGCTTCTGGAGCGTCGGTTCGGCGCGCTGGCCGAGCTGAAGGCTATTGCGCGCGAGCACCTCCCTGATCTCCTGCAGGCTGGTCTCCCCGAAGTTCTTGAAATGCAACAGGCTTTCCTCTTCGAGGCTGACCAGCTCCCCCAGGGTGGTCACGTTCAGCCTTTCCAGAACGTGGCGGCATCGGGCGCTCAGCTCGAAGTTCGCCACCGGCAGCCGCAGCACCTCATCGCGCGCTCGATCGCGGCGCCTCTGCTCCTCGTCCACCAGCATGCTCAGCGACGCCTCGGCATCCTTCAGGTAGAGGCGCGCCCTATCGTGGGTCGGGTCCATGGCCAGCACCTGCCGGTAGCACCCGATCGCCTTCTCATACTGCTCCGTGTCTTCGTACAACACGCCGAGGTTGATCAGGGCCCCTATGAACGTGGGCTTGAGGGAGGCGCAGCGCCGGTAGAGCTCGAGGGCCCGATCGTCTTCCCCATTCAGGTCGCAGTTCAGTGCCAGCCGAAACAGGCTCAACCGGTGCTCGGGGTCTCGCTCGATGGCCTGCTCGTAGCGGCGCATCGCCTCCCCGTAACGGCCTTCGGTCTCCAGCACCCGCCCCATCCCGTAGAGCCAGTCCGGATCCTCCGCACGGCTTTCGCTGTAAGCCTCGCAGACCTTCCGGGCTCGCTCCGGCTCGCGCTCGCGGCACAGCAGGTCCACAATCATCAGGTCCGAGGTGAAGTCGTCGTCCCCGCGCCGACCTCTCTCGAGTGCCGAGAGGGCATCTTCCGTGTGACCCATCTCCATGTGGACCCGTCCGAGGAAATGGGCGACCTCCTTGCGGGTT
>JAUWZH010000178.1 GCA_030615435.1 Candidatus Brocadiaceae bacterium
CCGCCGCCCTCAGGCAACAGTGGGCCGCCGCCC
This sequence comes from Candidatus Brocadiaceae bacterium, assembly GCA_030615435.1. Lineage (GTDB taxonomy): Bacteria > Planctomycetota > Brocadiia > SM23-32 > SM23-32 > JAUWZH01. The sequence continues at coordinate 34 of JAUWZH010000178.1, forward strand.
GGCGATGGGCCATGAAGCTCTGCGACGAGTTCCCGGAGGAAAAAGAGCAGACCGACATGCTCGCGGAGCGGTACCAGGAGTTCGAACGCCACGCAGAACTCATGAAGACGGCCAAAGAGCGGCTCTCGGCAGAAAGGTTTCCCGAGGCCGAACATCTCCTGCGGGCGATTCCTGAGGGCAGCCCCTACTTCGGCGAGGCCGGGCGCCTTCTGGAGCGTGCCAGGGCCGGCAGGCAGTATGCCAGGGCGCTGGCGCTCTACAACCAGGGCGATGCCGAAAGCGCACTCGAGGTGCTCGGCTCAGAGGACACGGACGCCGCGCGGGCCCTCGCACGATACGTGGAATCCGTGACGGCCTTGCGCAAAGAGGCGCTGGCCGAGCAGCGACAGATGCGCCTCGTTCGCGCGCAGGAGCGCTGGCAGTCCCTGGTGCAGGCCGAAACGGATTCGGACAACCATTACCGCAAAGAAGCCCTGCGCGAACTCGATGGGATGAATCGGCGTCGGCGCGACCTCGCCCGCGAACTCGCCGGGCAGGCGGCCGAGATGAATAAGGACGGGCGCTACGAAAAGGCCAGGGAGTTGTATGAAGGCGCGCTCTTCATGGACCCCGAAGGTCTCCTCGGCGCCGATGCACTCGACAAGATGCGGGAGGACGGCCGAGGCGATTATCGGCGTGCCCTCAACGAACAGGACCCGCGAGAAGCGCTCTACCTGTTCACGCGCGCCTGCCGGCGGCTGCCGCCCGAAGACAAGTATTACGCCTGGGCGGCCGAGAAGAAGCGAGAGCTTGAAGAGAAGCTCAAGCACCGCTGAAGCGCCGTCTCTGCGTGCGGGATGCCTCACGCGCCCGGCGGGGCACCCCTGTGCAGTGGGTTGTCCCCTTCGGTTTCGAGGGTGAATTTTCCTGGACCCGGGCTGACTTTCCGTTAGAGTGGCCGATCGGTAGTGAGAAGCAAGTTTTGTGAATGCAAGTGGGAAATCCCGGAAGGGATGTCCAGCTCGCGACCGACAAGATAGCTGCTGACTTGCGTAACAAGCGAAAGATCTCGACAGCGCTGACTTTCGAGCACGGCCAGAGGGCGCACGGAAATGAGTGACGAGGCCGAGCACCGGACGGACGGCAACACACAGAGAGCAGGAACAGTTGCAGCCGTTCTGGGCGTGTTGATCCTGGTTTGGGCCGGAAACACTATCCACTGTGTGGTCGCGCCCCCGGGACCGTTTTTCTTTGGCATGCATTTGGGCCAGGTACTGGCCTTGCTGGCGGTGCTGGCCGGCGAGGTTGCCTGCGGCGCCCTGCTGCTTGTGGGCGGGCTGGGCTTTCGGCAAAGAAAAAACTGGGCTCGCAGGGTATTGCTGGGGTTTAGCTGGTTTGGCATCGTCCTCTGCGTTTTGGCCGCCGGCGCAGCGGAGGTTACTCTGGCTCACAAAGAGGGCATCTCGTTACGCTCCGCGGCCGAAATGCTCATGGTTGGCCTTTTGGCGGTTGCACTGCTGCTACTTTTATGGACGGCGCGGGAATACTTCTCCTCCCGGGAAATGCGAGAAGCATGCCGGTCCGCAACCAAAGGTCGGCGACCCAGGTGGACGTACCATGTTCTGGCGGGCATGGTGTTGCTGGTGGTTATTCCGATGGCGGTTTTCTGGGTCTGGCGGGTGCGGGCCTCGATGGCACTCTCCAGTCAGCTGGAAGAACTGCGCCGGGAGGGAGCCGTGCTCGAGACAGAGGAGTGGGAGCCGGCTCTTCCTCCACCGGAGAAAAACGGTGCAGCGCTTTTCAAGAGTGCGTTCAAGGAGTTTCCCGCTGCGGAGGAATGCCTCAAAGAAGCAGATCTGGCCACTCCGGAGATGCCGCCGGGCCTGGAGTTCAGGAAGTGGATGGATCTGGTGGACCTGAACAACTGGTCCCGGCAGCAAGCTGCCTATGCGGAAAAGGTCGTGGCGTGTTACGCGGACACGCTGCCTTTGCTGCGGAAGGCAGCCGCTCGCCCTCACGTGGTCTTCGACTGGGACTATTCACAGGGTTACGACATGCCCGTCCCAGAGCTGTCCAAACTCAGGACGGCGGCGGGGCTTTTCTGCCTCTCCGCACGAGTCGAGTTAGGGAAGGCTCAGAGGAGCGAAGCTCTCAGGGAAGTGCTGCTTGCTCTCCGCATTGCGCGCTTCCCTGACCTGGACGAAGGCCCGATGATTCAGAGAGTCCGGATGGAGTCTGCGGTCCGGGCGGTCTGCTGCGCAGAGCTGATCCTGCGCGAAGGAAACGTGCCGGACCCCTTGCTGGACGCTTTGAGCGGGCGGCTTGAGGCCGTCCGCAATGGGCTGGACACCGAGAAGGCCGTGCGGGTGAGCCGCGCTTCCGTGTGCAGTTACTGGCCCGACCTGAAACGTGGCCGATGGGACTTTTCTGCCCCCTGGTTATCCTCCCCACTGCAGACCTGGCTTCTCCAACCGGCACTGTGCAGGGGAATGGTTAAGGTCCTCGATATCTGGACACGCGCTGTCCGGGCGACCCGGAAGCCCTTGTGGCAGGCCCTGCCCGTGCTGGAGCGGCTGGACGAGCAGGTCGAGCGAGCCGACTTGAAGGCGCGCTGGGAGCTGTTGAATCTCGAGGGCCCGGACCTGAAGGTTCTTGTGTCGGGTTTCTCGGACGTCGCCATGCTTGAAGCCCGCGGGTGTGCTTTTCTGGACTCTCTTCGAATTGCGCTGGCCATGCGCCGGTACCGCTCCCGGACCGGGAAGCGCCCCCGGGATCTTTCGGCCCTGGAGCCGGACTACCTGGACGATACTCCTCCAGACCCGTTTACCGGAGAGGACTTCCGGACAAAGATATCGGGGGCTTTCCTCACCGTCTACAGCGTTGGAAGAGACGGTAAAGACGATGCCGGGGAGATAGAGCGTCCCGGATTGCTCTGTGACGGTCCGGATACCGGAGTCCGGATCTTGTGGTAGATTTTGCAGGCTCTGTCTGCTTCATCAGCTCGGATGGTCACTCGCAGTTGAAAAGTGCGGCGCAAAAGCGTAAAAGCCTCACCTCAAAACGCGGGCGTTACCCGGACCGAATATCCTGCTGTACCACAAGGCGCCGGCTCGAACCGGCGCAAATCGATGTTTTCCGACACCGTAAGGAGGGTGACAGATGGAGACCTTCGAGTGCATCGGGGCCAGGCGCAGCGTTCGCTCCTACGAGGACCGCGAGGTCGAGGAAGAGAAGCTGGGGCAGGTGCTGGAGGCGGGCCGGCTGGCTCCCTCGGCCAACAACCGCCAGGGCTGGAAGTTCGTAGTGGTGCGCGACGCGGAGCTGCGGCAGCGGCTCGCCCGGGCCGCCCACGGGCAGAGTTTCGTGGGGCAGGCCCCCGTGGTGATCGCCGCTTGCGCGACCGAGACCGGGCGCGTCATGTCCTGCGGGCATCCGGCCCACCTCGTGGACACCTCGATAGCGATTGACCACATGACGCTCGCCGCCAGGGAACAGGGGCTGGGCACCTGTTGGATAGGGGCCTTCGAGCAGGAAGAGGTCAAGAGAATCCTCGGGGTTCCGGCCTCGGCCACCGTGGTCGGACTTCTGCCGGTCGGATACCCCACGAGCTGGCCTTCGGCAAGCTCGAGGAAGCCCCTCGGAGAGGTGGTCTGCTACGAACGCTGGCAGTAGGAAAGGCGCGGCGTCCGCCTCAGTGCAACTGCCGGAGAGCTCTTACGATTCGGCCTGGAGGCTCTCGGCGGGCCGAAAGTGGGCGTCCGCGACGGCCTGAACGTGAGATGCTGCCTGACGGTCTGCCGTTGCGAAGGGGATTCGAATCAACCGCAGTCGGCGCTGCGGCAGGCGTCATTCGATGCGGACGTAGACGGACTTCTTCTCTTCGTTCATCCGGATGATCTCGCCTTCGGCGCCCATGTTCACCATCTGAACGATCAGCCCGGGGTCAATGTCGCCGAGTTTCCCCTCCGGGATCATTTTCAGGCCCGTTTCCACCATCGTTAGGGGGATCCTGACGTCAATGTAGGACACCTCGTCGGTTCCCTCGATGACCGGATTGTGGTCAATGACCGTCACGTGCAGGAATCTCTTCTCGCTCACTGCTTCCCTGCGCTCCGCCCTTTCTTGAGGGGAGACCTGGAAGGTCTCCATGCCTTCTTCGCTCATGCCACCCTCCTGCGGTGAAGGTTTCGCGACTCATAAGCCTGACAATTCTCCCGCCTCGCCCATCCTTATAGCAGAAATACGGGCAGTGTCAATTGCAAGTGATTTTTTCCTCACCTCGGCCGGTGCGAACCGGGGTGCTTGCCCCGGGGCGAAAGCTGCGGTAGAATCCCGGCCCTGAAGCAGCAAGCGTGTGCTGACATCAGGGAGGTTTCGGCAACTCTTAGGGGCAAGAACATGGCAGATGAGGAGCAGGGCCGCCCCCTCGGAAGGCACATCTGGACCAAAAAGGGCGTGAAGAGCGACTTCGACCTCCTGGACGCCTCCCGCCAGAGCGCGGATTTCGCCAGGCATGATACCTGGCGGGTCTTCCGGATCATGGCGGAGTTCGTGGAGGGATTCGAACTGCTCGCTCCACTCGGCCCAGCCGTCGCCATCTTCGGCAGCGCCCGGGCGGGGGCCGATGACGAGTTCTACGAGAGAGCCCGCCAGACCGCCCGCCTGCTGGCGCAGAAAGGAGTCGCCGTGATCACCGGCGGCGGGGGCGGTTTCATGGAGGCTGCCAACCGCGGCGCGAAGGAAGGCGGGGGCACCTCGGTGGGGCTGAACATCCAACTGCCCTCCGAGCAGGTGCCCAACGACTACCTCGACGTCATGATGGAGTTCCATTACTTCTTCTGCCGCAAGATGATGTTCCTCAAGTACTCCATCGGCTTCATCATGTTCCCCGGCGGCTTCGGAACTATGGACGAGCTGTTCGAGGCCCTCACCCTCATCCAGAGCAGGCGCAGCGCGAACTTCGCCCTCGTGCTCTACGGGCGCGACTACTGGAAGGGGCTTCTGGAGTGGCTGCGGGACAGGTTGCTCGGCCGCGGCTACATCTCCCCGGAGGATCTGGAACTGCCCCACATCACTGACGATCCCGGCGAGGCGGTGGACATCATCCTGGAGCAGCTTCGCACGGTGGCCGAGCTGGCCGCCGCCCACAAAGCGGGCGAAAGCGACCGGTAGCGCGCCGTTCCCTCCGCCGCGCTCCCGTCAGTGCTGCACCGACACCAGCTCGGCATACACGTGCCCCACGGACGCCTCGGCTTCCAGCTTCACGGGCAGGCGGTCCCGGCTCGTGATCCAGATGCGCATCGAGCGAAAGCTCGGTTGTGCCTCGTCTTCCTCTTCTCCGCCGGCGAGCAGGCGCACGCGCAGATCCAGCGGCACTGCCTCAAAGCTGCCCGCCGGGACCTCGACCCGCTCCTTTTCCCCCGGGGTGAGCTCCACGGCGTAACTCTCGTCCTCGTGCAGCACCTCCATGACCACGCTCTGGCCCGTGCGCAGTTCGAGCGTGCGTGCGAGCAAAAACGCCGCCGGCAAATCAAGGCCGTGCCGGAAGGAGACTCGCTTCACCGAACGCGTGTTCTTGTAAAGCTTGTGGATGACGGTCTCGGCGACACCCGTGGAGCGGTCGAACGTCGTCACGAACAGCTTCGTTTTCTCGTTTC
>JAUWZH010000313.1 GCA_030615435.1 Candidatus Brocadiaceae bacterium
GGGCGGGACTCGTCGAGCATCTGTTCCAGGTCGGTGAAGACATGTTCCACGTCCCATTGGTCCGCGGCCTGCTTGAGCCCGTCCCGGTTTATGTCACAGAACGCGTGCAGCGTGCAGTGCGGATTCGCGCTGAGGGGGCTGGCGTAAGAGCCTCCTCTTCCGGCTACGCCTACGATCGCTACCTTTAGCTTTGCAGCCATTCACTCGCTCCTTGCCTGAGAAACAAGGTTCCATGCATTGGGCCTGTATCTGCTGTCGATTATTCTCATTGCTCACGCGAGCCTTTCGCGCAGGAGGCGAGAGTACTGTCTTTTGGCGCTGGGCAACCGGCCTGAACAGGTTATTCCGCGCCCGCATTCGCGTCAAGTCCCATCCAGGCGCCTTCCGGTTGCCAAAGGAACTCACACTCTCCTGCCAGCGGCCGGGGAGGCGGGGATTGGCATGGACATGAGAAGACTGACGCCGTACCAAAGGGTTCTCGAAGATCCGGCGCGTGCGTTTCAAGGCTGCGGGTGAGTGAGCGTCGGTGCCCGGGGGGCGCATTTTCTGGTGCGTGCCGTTGCATGGCTCTGGGCGTTGGCTTAGAATGTGCGTTTTACTCGGGTACGGGAGGATTTCGCATAGGCGGCGGATTCGAGGTGCGCGTGCGAATCCGCCAGCACTCGTTTGGTTGAAAGGAGACCTGCACATGGCGGGCGACCGTGTGTTGAAGATAGGTCTTGTGGGCGCTGGGAACGTCGTGCGCAGCATGCACCTGCCAGTGCTTACGAACATGAAGGACAGATTTGAGGTAGTCGGGTTGGCCGATGTCGCCTATGAGAAGGCTCAGGCGCTTTCCGGGCAGTTCGGCGTGGGCAAGGCCTATCGCTCCTTCCGGGAGATGAAGGACGACAACCCTGAGATGGAGGTGGCGACCGTAGCCACCTATCCCTATACCACGCACGCGCCGCTGGCGATTGAGGCCCTGAGGGCCGGCTGCCACACCTACGTGGAGAAGCCGTTCACAGTCTCGCTTGCAGACGCGCGGGAGATGTTCGAGGCGGCAGAGGAGAGCGGCAAGACACTGTGCGCCTACCAGAACCGACGCTTTGAAGTCGCGCTTCTCGTCTTCCGTCAGGCGCTCCAGGATGGGATCGTGGGAGAGCCGCGGCTGATTCGCCGCCGCGTATCGACGGGCATAAAGCCTTCGGAACTCTTGAATTTCGGTTCGCACATTATCGACGAAATGATATGCTTCACCGACGGGAGGGCGCCCAAGGAGGTCTGTGCGGTGATCCAGCATCCCGAGGCGGCATACGACGGCCCTGCCGGCTTCTTTAAGCTCTACCTGCGCTACGAGGACGGCCTCGTCGGAGAGGTGGAGCAGTTGCCCAATCCCGGTAAAGTCCAGATCAACTACATCTATGTGGCCGGCACAGAAGGGAGCTACCAGCAGGACTGGGCCGACAGCGTAGCAGACCTGTTCCGCAAGCAGATGATGCTGGACTGCGAGGACAAATGGTGGCTGCCGAAGTCCTTTGAGAAACTGTTCCCCAACATCTTTCGCAACGACGGCTCGCTCTATTACATGTGCTATCAGAAGCTCTACGACCATCTTGTAGGCGGAGAGGAGCCGCCGGTGAGCAGGTCGGATACGCTGCTCCAATTTGCAATAATCGAGGCGATGTTCAAGTCAGCGCGGGAAAAGAGAGCCGTCGAATTCTCCGCGCCGTGACAGAGGGCACTGGCTGTTTTCGCTAACCTTACACTCTACCGAGGTCAGCAGAGATGAAATACGGAACCCAGAGAGGAGTCTACGAAGGCGACCTTGCCGAAGCGATAGGGCAGGCAAGTGAACACGGGTGCGAAGGTTTCGAGATGGCATACAACGTGGATGCGTTGCGAACCGGTGCGGCCGAGAAAGAGGAGATCATCGGACAGGCTGAAGATGATGCGCAGATCTTGGAGGAGATGGATTTCGGTGTCATTTCCGTCTCGCCGAGCGTGACCCTCAAGCATGCCGAGCGGCCGGACTGCCTTGAGACCGCCTGTGAGCTGGCCAACATAATGGGCACTCGCGCCCTGCGTATCTTCGCCTCCGCATATGTCAGGCTCGGCGGGCCCGGCTCGACTCTCACAGAGTGGACGGCGGAATACGACGGCAGCAGGGATCACTGGACCTGGTACAAGGTAGGCTCGGAGCGGCTGGCCGTTCTTGTGAATTTCGCCCAGAAGTACGACGTCCGGTGGGTCTTTGAGCTTCACCACGGCTATGCCGCAAATTCCGCAAGCGCCATGCGCAGACTGCTCGACAGGTATTCACCGCGCTACGTGGGCACCATAATGGACGCGGCGAACATGGTCTACGAGGGAAACGAGGGATGGCGCAACAGCGTGCAGATACTTGGAGAGTATCTGGACTACCTCCACTGCAAGAACACGCGGTTCGATCAGGATGAGAACGGCACGTGGGTAGGCTCCTGGGAATCGCTTGACAGGGGAATTGCAGACTACGCGCAGATCATGACCGCGCTAAAGGATATCGGCTTCGAGGGCTACCTCTCCATCGAGGATTTGCGCAGTGACATCACGCCGGAAGAGAAGGTGAAAAAGGGCATCGATTACCTGAAGAGACTCGAGGCGTCAGACGAGAGGGTGATGCCGACATGAATTACGGTCGTCGCGCGGGAGCGACGTAGTCGTTTCATGGTCTGCAATGGCTTACACCGAGCCAAGGGGGACCTGTCATTGCGCTTTGCGAAAGACGATAATTGCGCTCCCATCATCTCTATGCAGGGCAGAAGTGCGCCAATAGGCCCCTATCTTCTCGAACTCGTGAATAAAACCGCCTCACACCTCGTATTATCTTGTAGCTCAAGCGTGGAACCGGACATACATGGAAGAATCCGAAGCTGCCCTGATTCGGCGGTGTCAAGCCGGCGATAAGGAGGCATTCGGCGATATCGTGAAGAAGTACGCCGGTGCAGCCGTGGCGGCGGCATTTCTGCTGCTCGGC
>JAUWZH010000174.1 GCA_030615435.1 Candidatus Brocadiaceae bacterium
CCGCGAAGGATTCCTCAAAACGCTGCCCTACTTCAGGGAACGAGTCCTCGGCAACGCGCCGTGAGCGGCCATTTCGGGCTGAGCCTGCCCCGTGGGGATTTGACGGTGCCGAAACAGCCTGTAGAATGGTCCTCAACCCCGTTGCTCCCGATCGTCTGCGTGGGCCATCGAACGGGTGTAGTCTTCAGCGGCCCCTCTCCACGGCTCTGGGAACGGAAACCGCACCAATCATGCACCCTGCAACTGCCGAGCACTGGAGCAGGATCCTGGGGGACGCTGAGTATGAACTGGCCGCCTCATATCTCGATTGCATCGAGCCTGCGCTTCTGGCGGCGGTGCCTGACTGCGGTCCGCTCACCGAGGTGGCGCTTTACATGATAGCGGCGGGCGGCCGCAGAATCAGGCCGCTGGTGGCACTGGCCGTCTGCGGCGCGCTGGGAGGAAAAACACCCGACGCCACACCGGGTGCAGTAGCGGCGGAACTGGTCCACACCGCAAGCCTGATACACGACGACATCCTGGACCGTTCCACTGAGCGACGCGGCCGACAGGCGGCACACCTGAGGTTCGGCACTAACCTCGCTCTGCTGACGGGGGACATGCTGTATTTCGCCGCCGTGGAGGCGGCACAGGCGCTCTGTGGGGCAGTGAGCGTCCTGAACGCGGCGTGCAACGGGATGTGTCTGGGGGAGGTTACGAAGGAACGAATCGAATCGGCCAGGCTCAAAAGCGGGGCCCTCTTTCGGGCGGCGGCAGAAATAGGGGCGCTCGCCGCCGGTGTCTCGCAGCAAAGGGTCAGGTCGGCCGGGGACTTCGGTGAGAAGCTCGGCACGGCCTACCAGTTACGGGACGACGAACTGGACGGCGAGCAGAACGCCTCCCCTCTGCGTTTCGCCGACGAAGCCCGCTCCGAACTCGCAGCCCTGCCGGCTTCCTCCGCAAAGGAACTGCTCGTGCAGCTCACTCGATTCGCATGGCGGAGGTCCGAGTAGTGGGCTCTGAAAGAGCTTCGGTCGTTGGGGCCCTCGTTGATCTGACGCGCATCATGTATCTTGGCCCCGCCGTTCTGAGCCTGTTCCTGCTTGGCGCCCTGGTAGCGATGCCGGAAGGGCCGATGTGAGGGACGCTGGTTCGGATACTGTTTGGGGGGATTGTGGGATTCTCGGGCGGCTGCGTTCTGAATGACTGGGCCGACCGCGCCACCGACCGCACCGTTCTGGCCGCCCGCGCCCAGCACGAAGACTACGCCAGGCAGTTGCGCAGAGAGCGGCGCTTCACCGGCACCCGGCCGATAGCCGCGGGGATCGTTTCCCCCGGGGCGGCCCTGGCTTTCGCCCTTGCGCTGGTAGGCATCTCGGCGGCGGTGATACTGACATTCTCCGCCCCTCACCGCTGGTATGTGCTCGGCGCGCTGGGAGTCGGCCTCATCGGCGAGCCCCTGTACTGCGCCATAAAGCGAAAGCAAAGGCGCTTTCCCGCGGCCACGTTCTTTCACGGAATCGTCCTGGCAATGTGCCCGGTGGCGGGCTACCTCGCGGTTCGGCGCCCTGACCTGACGGCGCTGTTCGTGTTCACCTCTTTATATTTCTGGGAAGTCGGTTTCAACCAGCTCTACGACACCGTGGACGCAGAGAACGACCGCCGGCGCGGCATCACCACGCTAAGTTCAGCCGTGGGCTTGCGCTTCGTGGCGGTATGGACTCTGGTGCTCTCCGTCCTGACCACCGCCTCTTTTATCTCGCTGTGGTGGAGCTCGCGCTCAGGCCCCGCAATGCTCGTCGGCATATGCGCCGCCGGGCTCCTTCTCATCGGCACGGACGCGCTGCTGCTGCTCCGCCGGAGGCTCGGCGTGGCCAGTGCGGCAATCGGGATCCACCTGATATACCTGCCCTTTGTCGTAGCGGCGACGGCCCTCGACACCGCCCTGAAGTGGCTCTCCGTTTACTGAGAAACGACGCCCCCCGCGCAGCTACGGCGCGCTCCAGGTCTTTCCGTCATCGCCGAGGCGAATCCACGAGCCGAGCCACCGGCGCACCATTGCATCGGTCCACGTGCTCAGTCTCTCTTCCCGGAGGGCAATTTCCTCGGCGTTCATGCCGAACACTTCGAAGAACTTACGGGTGTCGCTCGTGAACCAGCTCACCAGCATCGCCGTGCCGCCGAGGTTGAGGACGCCCGCGTCACGATCGTCAATGGGCGTGTCGCTGATTACGCGGGGAGGCGACCAGGTCCGGCCCGTCGTCCTCACTGAAATTCAGCACCGTCTTGCCGAACGGACAGACGTGCCACACACGCAGTCCGGAACTGGAGACCACCAGCCTCCCGTCGTCCATGCGTGCAATGGAGGGCCACCCGAAATACCCGAACTGCTCTCCTTCGAGCCTGCATACGATCCCGTGCTCCGCTTCCACCTCAGTGCTCATCGCTCTGCTTTGCTTTCGTCCCACTGGCGGCAACTTTGCCGGATGGCAAACCGGCACGCGCCATAGAACAGGATACAGTACAATACCTCTATTCCCACTATGAGGCCCATGCACCCTGGCGCACCAAAGCGGCTGATCAGGGGGTAGACCGCCAGCAGGGACGTGGTGCCGCTCACCGCGTGAACGGCGAAATGAAGCCTGGTCCTGCGCAAGCAGATCAGCCCCAACGAGAGCGTCCTGACAATAGCCATCAGGAAGAGCTGCACGACGAAACACCGTACGACCCACGCCACATGGTCGTACCTCCCCGCGTAAAACAAGTGCAGCAGCGGCTGCGCGAAGGCTGCCAGGGGCAGCGCCAAAACGCCCACCACGAGCAACAGGCCGACGCGCCGAACGGCCAGGTACCTGGCAAGCGCCGCAGGGCCGCTTTTGGAAAGGACTTGCGAGCCCCGCGCCAGGAAGACATTGCTGAGCGGCGTGGCCACCAGACTGAGAGGAGCCGCGATGGAAAGCGCCGCGAAAACGCCCGCAGTCGTGCCGAGGCCGTGCAGCATCCCCAGAGCCAGGATAGGAAAAAAGCGCGCCACCCACATCATGCCGCAGGAGCCTGCCACCCAGTGACCGAATCCCCAGAAGGACCGAGCCGTCTCGCCCAGGCGTTCCAGGCCCCGGGCAAGCGAAAAGGGGACGTAGCGTCTGGCAATGAGCAACGCGAATCCATCCGCAGCGCCAAGGGCCAGCCACGCAGTTACCGGACTGAGAAGGCCCCTGAAGTAGAGAACGAACACGCCGAGCGCGAACACGGCCCGCGAAGAACCGCTCACCAACACCACCGTCCGCGGCCTGTGGAGGCTGTAAAGGGAAGCCCGCATCAACTCGCGCCCCGCCACGAACAAGCTCGCCGCCGCCAGGGCCGAGACGGCGCCTATGAGGTGGGCTTCCGCTCCGATCACGGACATACAGCCCACCGCCGCCCACATGGTCGCGAAAAAGATCAGCGCCAGTGCCAGTTCGAGGATTGCCGCGGCACCGAGAGTGGCGGGACGCTCACTGCGCCCCTGCGCCGGAACGAAGACCATAACGGGCAGCTCTACCAGTGAGTGGCGTAGTCCATTCAGCAATATGAGGAGGAACTTCGTGATCCCGAAGGCGGCAAACACCGATTTGGTGCAGGTTCTGCCAAGCAGAACGGTCGCCAGCAGCATTGCTATGCTGAACACGAACCGGTCGCCCACCGAAGCAACGGGCTCCACGAGCGGGCTGGTCCCCACCCAGCGAACGAGCCTTCGGAACGGGCTCGCAGAAGGGGAGCCTTCCTGCCGCTCTCGCTCCCGAGCGGGCTGCCTCGAAAGGGCCGGGCGGCTCCCGCCGTTGTCACTCATTGGCAGGCACCTTCGAGCGCCAGAGAGGCCAGGCGTGCCGTATCGGGTCCCATACACGTCTGAAGCTGGGCGAGGTATGCTACAGCACTGCCGAACGCCAGGTATCCGAACCGCTCCCCCTTGTGCCAGGTCTCCACATCAGCGGAGCACTCTTCCTCCACCCGGACCCTTATCGCCCCGAACCGCGTGGGAAAAGACCCCTCAACGTGCGCAACAGGCTCCCACGAGACTCGGGCCTCCCATTGCCAAGGCCCCATTTCATATGTGCCAGGTTCCACGGCGATGTAACCGATGACCTCTTCGGGGTGCGGGGATTTCCGCGCCTCCGCATGCTGCATCGTCACGGAGAACCCGGCCGGGCTGATCCGCCCCTGGCGCGTCAGGACGGGCTCCGCACCGTTGAAGCTCATGACCTGGGAAAGCACCACCGGCACGCGACGAAACTCGGCCCCGAAACGTCTGTGGATCCAGTCCGGAAAACAGGACGAGCCCTTCAATCTGTCGGCTTCCAGCACGCCACCACCCGGGAGCGGCGTAATCCCCCTCTCAGCAACGAGATAATACAGAATCTCCCTCTGGTGCGAACCATCCTGGTGGTCCCATTCCTGAAGCCGCACTTCAAAGCGCTGAGGCTCCACCGAGCGCAAACGCACGAGGACGGGTTCAGCCCCCAGAGAGCTCATCAGGCCGGCGACGATAACAGGGTCGCTGAAACTGCCCTGCAATTCCACGCGCTGCCACTGGTGATCCGCCAGCACCATGCCGACCTCGAGCCCCGCAGACGAAACCACGGGCAGCCGAACCGTGCGCCGGACCCATCGCGGATTGCGATACACGCGGATGGGGCGTTCCGGGAATGTCCGCAGGAGCCTCCAGTGGTTTTCGGAGAGGAAACGGGCTATCGTGCGACACTCCCTGTGCCCATCCAGGAGGGCATATTTGGGGGCACACCACGCATCGGCAAGCCTCTGAAGACCCTCCCGCCCCACATCGCTGTGCAGGAACTGCATGTTCGAGTAGAGGACGGTTTGCGAGTATGAAGAGACCACGTAGCCGCGGTACTGCGGGTCATGGTCAGCAAGCCAGCGCCCGGCCTGCACCTGCTCGCGCCTGTGGGCGCGGATCGGATGGCGCAGAGAAAAGGCGAGATATACAAGGACCACGAAAATCACGAGCGCCACACCTGCCCATCGCTTTCCGACGTCCTTGAGCAGAGAAAACAGCCCCGCCGCGGCAAACACGCACAACAGGGGCATGATCGGGCGATAGTACCTGTCGATGCGCTCTGCACCCAGCGAAATCACCGTGTGATAGGCAAGAAGGGCGCCGAGAAAGAGGAAGAAATCCGCCCCCCCGGCTTGCAGACGCCTCCGCCCACGGACCAGGAAGTAGACCAGCGAGAGGCACATCACCGCCCCGAAGGCCTGTGCCATCTCGATGGAACCGAACAGGAAAGAGCACCAGAATTGGCTACCGAACTCCTTCATCACTCGCCCCGAACAGCTTGAGCTCCACAGACCGGGCAGGATCCTCGACTTTCCGGATGACGGCCTGACTGAACATCAAGCGCCCCGTCTGCCTGTGGAGCCAGATGTAATACGGCAACTCCAGAGCCCAGAACGAGACGAAGATGCAAACGGCAATCAGCACCTTCTTGCGCAGCGCCCCCGCTGCCTTTACGAAGGGCGCCGCGCAGAACAGAGGCATGAGCACGGCGGCCTCCACACGCGTCATGAAGGCGAAAAAACCGACCACCCCTACCAGCACAGCGTATAGCGGCCAGAGGCGCCGCGTGCGAAAGCTCAAAAGAAGCAGGTAGAACGCAAGCAGCAGGAAAAACCCCGCAGGAACCTCACGCCGGACCTCTGCGCTCGCCCTGGCCAGTACCGGGTGAAAGGCAACCATCCCGGCGGCAAGGCCGGCCACCAGGCGAGGCTTG
>JAUWZH010000214.1 GCA_030615435.1 Candidatus Brocadiaceae bacterium
AAAACCTCTTCGGGACGCTCGGCGAGGTGCGCACCGTCCGGGGCCGGCAGATGACAGCGGTCGTGGTGGCCGACGCCGACCTCCTGTTGACGCGGTCCACGGTCGAGGTGAACGAGGAGCTGCTGGCCGGCAGCCGCGCGCGGTTTGTGGCGACGGCCACCATCGGCACCGATCACGTGGACCAGGGCTACCTCGCCAGTCGCGGCATAGAGTTCGCGAGCGCCGCCGGCTCGAACGCCAACTCCGTGGCGGAGTACGTGGCGGAGGGGCTGCTGGCGCTGGCGGCGAAGGTCGGCTGGGAACTGGCCGGCAGGAGCATCGGCGTGGTGGGCGTGGGCAACGTCGGCAGCCGCGTCGTCAGGAAGGCCCTCGCCCTCGGCATGAGGGTGGTGCAGAACGACCCGCCGCTGGCGCGACAGACCGGTGATGCGCGCTACCGCCCGCTGGAGGAGGCGCTGGCCTGCGACGTGGTCACCCTCCACGTGCCCCTGAGCCGGGAGGGACCCGACGCGACCTATCACATGGTGGACCGGCGCTTCATCGAGAAGATGCGGCCGGGCGCGTTGTTCTTCAACACCTCCCGCGGGGGCGTCGTCGCGGAGGGCGACTTGCAGCAAGCCATCCGTTGCGGACATCTCGGCGCGGTGCTGCTGGACGTCTGGGACGGCGAGCCGCGCGTTGACCCGGAGATGCTCCGGTTGGCGGACATCGGCACGCCCCACATCGCGGGGCATTCGCTCGACGGCAAGGCGGCGGGGACGCAGATGATCTACGAGGCTGCCTGCCGTTTCCTCGGAGTGGAACCGAGGCTGAACGCGGGCGATTTCCTGCCCGAGCCGGCAGTGCCCCATCTGAGCGTGCGGGGCCAGGGCAGCCCGGAGGAACTCGTGCGGCAGACCACCATGAAGGTTTACGATATCATGGTTGACGATGCAAAGCTGCGCGCAATGCTGGATGTGCCTCCTGAGGAACGGGCGAAGTTCTTCGACTCGCTGCGCAGGCGCTACGGCCCGCGCCGTGAGTTCCACAACACGGCTCTGACGTTTCGGGACTGCCCTGAAGCGGCGCGCAAGGCGCTCCTGGGGCTTGGCTTTCGTGAGGAGGACCAGGAGAGGTGATGATCGGAGCAGGTTTTGAGGACCGGTATCTTTCCGAGGACGAGGTGCGGGAGGTGCTTGCCCGCGCCTTCGACGAGTGCGACCTGACCGGCAAGCGCGTGGTGGTGATCATCCCGGACAGCACGCGCACCGCCCCCGTGCCGCTGTTCTTCCGCACCTTCCACGAGATGCTTGCCGGGAAGGTGGCGCGGCTCGACTACCTGATCGCCCTCGGCACCCATCCGCCCATGGCGGAGGAGAGGATCAACGAGTTGGTCGGCATCAGCGCCGCCGAGCGGGCGGGCCGTTACGCCGACGTGCGGGTATTCAACCACCGCTGGGACGAGCCCTCGGAGCTGCGCAGGATCGGAAGCATAACCCCGGAGGAGATCGAAGAGATCACCGGCGGGCTGATGCGCCGCCCGGTGGACGTGGTGGTCAACCGGCGCATCTTCGACTACGACCAGATCATCATCGTCGGACCGACCCTCCCGCATGAGGTCGTCGGCTTCTCGGGCGGCAACAAGTACTTCTTCCCGGGCATTTGCGGCGCCGACCTGATCAATTTCTTCCACTGGCTGGGGGCGGTGATCACGAACCCCGTCATTAACGGCACCAAATGGACGCCGGTGCGGAAAGTGGTGGACCGGGCGGCCTCGTTCATCCGGGTTCCCAAGCTGTGCTTCAGCCTGGTGGTGCGCCACGGGGGGGTCAACGGCCTCTATGCCGGCACGCCGGAGGAGGCGTGGAGTGCCGCCGCCGACCTTTCGGCGAAGGTCCACGTCATCTACGTGGACCGCACCTACAGGCGGGTGCTCTCGATGGCACCGAAGATGTACGACGACATCTGGACGGCGGGCAAGTGCATGTACAAGCTGGAGCCCGTGCTCGCCGACGGCGCAGACCTCATCATCTACGCCCCGCACATAGAAGAACTCTCCTATACGCACGGCAGGCACCTCGACCGCGTCGGCTATCACGTGCGGGACTATTTCCTCAAGCGCATGGACATGTTCCGGGACGTGCCGGGGGCCATCATGGCGCACTCCACCTACGTGAAGGGCATCGGCACGTTCGAGGACGGTGTGGAGAAGGCCCGGGTCAACGTGATCCTCGCCACCCGCATCCCCCCCGAGCGCTGCAGGAAGGTCAACCTCGGCTGCGTGGACCCCGAAAGCATCGAGCCGGAGGACTACATGGGCCGCGAGGACGAGGGCATCCTCTGCGTGCCCGAGGCAGGAGAGATGCTCTACCGCCTCTCCGACGGCACCGTGCCGCGGATTGACAACGGCTGAGGGCCGGATCGAGCACCTCTTACGGAAAGGCCCGCAGTGCCGTGGCCGGCCGGCGCTCTCCTATCCTTCCACCTTCCACGGCGGGGTTTCGGGCAGGTAGCTCTCGAACTCCTCGATGAGGGCGGCCTCGTAGTCCCCCGCGTAGGTGCCTTCGAGGAACCTCTCCAGGGCCTCGCCGTAGAACTGTTCCCAGGACTTTTCCTCCTGGCCGGGATTGATCGGATAGAACAGGCCGTCCACGGCGCGGGCCGCCTTCATGTCCCCCGGGGCGTCGCCGACCATCAGGATGCGCTCGGGCGGGTAATTAGGCTCGGCGGCGAGCTGCAGGTGGTCGCCTTTCTTGCCCATCTCCTGTCCGGCGATGACCTCGACGTACTTCGCGATGTCATGCTCCTGCCACTCCCGCTCCAGAGCTTCGCAGGGGGTGGCCGAGACCACAATCATGTCGGCTCTCGGCGCTGCCTTCTCCAGGTTATCCCGTACGAAAGGAAACGGGGGCACGCCCCGTACGATCCTTGCCACGGTGTCGTTGACGGCCATGGACCACTTGAGGGCCTTCCTGAGGATGGGGTCGTCGGTGCGCTCCACGGCCTCCTGGAGGGCGGGATTGCCGAGCTTGCTCTCCGTCTCCGCCCACTGGCGCAGGGACGGCACCTCGGGCATCTTCACCCCTCGCCTCTGCACCTCCGGGCGCTCATCCAGCAGGTCGAAGACCCTCAGCAAGGCGGGAAACCGGTTGACGCCGCGCCACTTCGAGTAGAGGTTGACGAACTCGGCGGCCTCCCGCGCGTACTTCGAGACGGCCTGAAGCTCCCACTCATTGATGATGTTGGGAATGAAGCATTCCTTGTGCTTGATCTCCATCGTGTCGAACGCGCAGCCGTCGCTGTCAATGGCGATCATGTAGTCGTGGCGCGGTTTGAAATCCCTCAGCGGCTGTGCAGCGTCGGCCATCTCTTTCTCCTTCTCTTGCCGGTGCTTTGGTCGTTCTCGCACTCCGGGTTCGGTGCTCAGTGGAAAGGCCGGGCTTCAGCGAAGCGCCTGGGGCGTGTACTCGGCGCACCTCTTCTCGGCAAACAGCGGCCTGAGCCTTGCGAAGCGTTGCAGGCCGCCCACCATCGGCACGCTCACCCACTCCTCGCCGATGAGCGGGCGGGCGTAGCGCACGAAATCGTCCGTCACGTCAATGCGGCTCCCGGCGATCCAGTGCTGCGGGAACCTGCGCTCGCTGTTCGCCACCTCCTCCAGCGGGACCCTGTCGTATTCGACGCCGTAGATCGGCCCGGGCCGCCGCAGGATGGTCGCCATGAATCCGCTTCCGTCGTTGACGGCGACCTCCACGGCCTTGCGGCCCACCTTGTATGCCTCGTCCAGGTCCACCGTCGAGGCATAGACCATGGCGTTGCGCTGGTCGGTGCCGTAGACCTGCCCGCGCGCCGAGCCCCGTACGGCGAGTCCCTCTCTGTTGAGGTAATTGACGACCACCTGGCAGACCGTTGTCTCGCTGGCGCTGAACTGGACGTGGCCGAAGGCGTCGCGGCTCTCTCCGAGCTCACCCACGTCGAAGCCCTCGCTGATCACCACGATGCAGCGGCCGCGTTCCCTGAGGGTGTCGTTGACGTTACCGGCGAGTTCCTCCAGCGTAACGCCGCCCTCGGCCATGTAGATCTGAAGCGGCATCTCATGCTTCGGGTCGGCGAGGCGCGTGGAGGCCGGGATGAAGCCGATCTTGCGGCCCATCGCCTGAAGCACCAGCACAGGATCGGACGGGCAGGAGCCCGCGTTCTCCTCGTTGGCGTTCTGCACGACGTGGCTCCAGTAGCGCGCCACGCTGCCGTAGCCCGGCGTGTGGTCAATGAGCTTGAACTCCGAGTCGCCGACGTCGTTGTCAATGGTCTTCGGCACCCCGACCCCAATCAGCTCCAGCCCCCGCTCGTGCGCCAGCAGGCTTATCTTGTTGGCGGTGTCCATCGAGTCGTTGCCGCCGATGTAGAAGAAGCATCCGATCTCGTGGGCCTTGAACACCTCGACGACGCGCTCGAAATCCTCCTGCTGTGCCTCCTTGAGCTTGTAGCGGCAGGTGCCGATGGCACCGGCGGCCGGCGTGGTGCGCAGCAGCGCGATCTCCTCCTCGGGCTGGGCCGAGAGGTCAAGCAGCTCTTCCTTCAGCACCCCCTCGATGCCGTGCCAGGCGCCGTAAACGGTGCCGAAGCGGGAAGGATAGGCCCGGCACGTCTCGATGACCCCCCGCAGCGAGCTGTTGATCACCGGTGAGGGGCCGCCCGATTGTGCCACCACGACGTTTCCGATCTTCGCCATCGCGACTCAACCCTCGGGTTGTCTCAGGTCAACGTGAATCTCTGTTACGCTCACACCCCGCTGAAGGCACTGAAGCCTCCGTCCACCGGCACCACGATGCCGTGGACGAACTTCGAGGAGTCGCTCAGCAGCCACAGCAGCGTGCCTATCAGTTCTTCGGGCTCCCCGAAGCGTCCGACCGGCGTGTGGTCCAGGATGACGCGCCCCCGCGGGGTCAGCTCACCGCTTGCCTCATCAATGAGCAGGAAGCGGTTCT
>JAUWZH010000370.1 GCA_030615435.1 Candidatus Brocadiaceae bacterium
GGAAGATGATCGCCCCCGCCGTGCGACAAGTGCGGCGGGTGGAGGCCTTGATGAGCACGTATCTGCCACAGAGCGACGTCAGCCGATTGAACGCGGCGGGGGTCGGCCGGCCGGTCGAGCTTTCCGTGCTGACCCTGAGGGTTCTGCGGGAATCCGTCCGCTTCAGCGGCCTCACCGGAGGCGCTTTCGACGTGACCTATGCGCCGCTGCGTTCCCTGTGGCGCAGGGCCCAAAGGGAGGACGCGCTGCCGCAAGAAGAAGAGATCCGGGAAGTGCTGCGGGCGGTGGGCTGCGACAGGCTCGTGCTCTCGCAGCGCACGGCGACGTTCTCGGTCGAAGGAATGGCCGTTGACCTGGGGGGCATCGCCAAGGGGTTCGCCGTTGACCTGGCAGCGGAGGCGATGGCGGAGGCCGGAGCGCGAAGCGCCCTGGTGGACATCGGCGGCGATGTGCGCGCCGTCGGGGGCCGCGATGAGGGAGAGAAGTGGAGGGTGGAAATCAGGGACCCCCGGCGAGGAGACCGCCGGCCCATCTTCCTGAGAGTCGCCGACCTCGCCGTCGCCACGAGCGGGGACTATGCCCGGTATTTCGTCGTGCGCGGCCGGCGTTTCTCTCATATCCTGGACCCCCGAACCGGCAGGCCCGTGCGAGACGTTCCTTCGGCCACCGTAGTTGCCCCCGAGGCCATGACGGCGGACGCCCTCGCAACGGCCGTGAGCGTGCTCGGGCCGCAGGATGCGCTGGAGCTGATAAACTCGCTTCAGGGCGTGGAATGCATGATCATGGCAAGGACTGGACGGCAAGAGGAGGGGGAAGGGGAGGAATTGCGGCTGTACTTCTCCGAGGGGTTTGAGGGGTTCGTGGAATGAGAGGATGCGTGCCGCCCCGGGGCCTGTCCGTGTGTGCCGATGAGCTCAGCGCCGGCCTGCTCGAAGGGCTCGGCCCTGATCCGACAGGGGCGGCTCTCGCCGGCGCGATTCGGCGGTTTCTGCGCGACCGTCAGCCCTGGCTTGCGGAACGCGTTGATGTGAAACCCGGCGAGGGACGCGCCCTCGTCGTGCCCCGGACCCCTGCATCGGGCAAGCCCACGGCGGCGGAGCGGCCGCTGGAACTGCTGCGCGCGGTGGAAGGCGTGCTCGGAATGGTGGACAAGCTGCCGGAAGTGCTGGATGCTGAGGGGCTGCCCGAGCTCGATGTGGCCCCCGACTATTTCGCCGTACCGGACCTCGCGGAACAGCGGGATGCGGGCCACGAAGCTCCCGCGCTGCGCAGCACGGTGCGCTATTTCCCCCTGCCCTCGGCCGAGTGGTTCGAGATATGCGAAGGGGAACTGGTCCTCGCGCAGGCCCGTCTTACCTTTGAGCCCCGCTACCGCTTCGCTCTGATGGAGGCTGCGGACACCTCCCGACGACACGTCATCCCCCTGGAGCAAGTGGTCGCCGTGGCACACGACACGTGGCGGTACATCCCATGCCTGCGTGTGGATACGGCCGGGAGGTCCTATCGCTACGGCTGGGCGCAGCGGCGCG
>JAUWZH010000014.1 GCA_030615435.1 Candidatus Brocadiaceae bacterium
AACCGGCGTTCTGCGCCGCGCTTGCCTGGGGCGGGGGCTCCCACGGCGCAGGAAGGGGTTGGTGAGGCCGCTTACGACCCCTCAGGAACATGACGAGCCCCAAGAGGACGAGCGGCACGCACATCGTCTGCGCGGCGCTCAGCCCCCAGAGCAGCGGCGGCGTCACCCTGTAGACCTCGTTTACGAAACGCGCCAGACCGTAGAAAACGAGGTACAGCCAGCCGATCTCTCCGTCCCGCCAGCGCCGCCTGAGCCAGAGGCTCAGCAGGAAGAAGATGACGAGGTTGTAGCCGACCGCATAGAGCTGGGTGGGATGAACGGGGACGGCCCTCTCGGCGGCCTTCCCCACCAAGGCTGGGACTTGCTGCAGTTGATGTAGAAAAGCGGGACTGCCCACGATGTGCTGGCCCCCGACATCGAGAAGGGGGTTCTCCACGTTGCCGGGTTCGAGCACCCTGGGGAACGCAATCCCCACCCACGAGCTGGTGGTGCGCCCAAAGCAGCAGCCGTTCAGAAAACATCCGACCCGCCCCAGCGCATGCCCGAGGGGGACGACGCTGGCCATCACGTCGAACGTGCGGCGCACAGGCAGGCCTTTCCTGTACAACACGATCAGCACTGCAAGCACGCCCCCCAGCACTCCGCCGTAGAAAACGAGCCCGCCCTCGTCGAGGCGGATTATTTTGATCGGATTGGCCCGAAAGAAGGGCCAATCGTAGAGAACATACAGACTCCTCGCCCCCACGATGCCCCCGATGAGCGCTGCAATGATCCCGTCGAAGATGTCGTCCGGCGCGATGCCCATCCGCCGCCCCCGACGCCGCGCGACATACAGCGAGAGCAGGAACCCGCATACGATCATGAAACCATAGGATGCGACTCTGAAACTGCCGCCCCACGGCAACGGTATCCTGAGAAGATATGGGTGCATGTGCGGAGTATGCCCTTGCTTGGATCCGACAATCGCTCTGAGCGAAAGGGCCGGCAAGCCCGGCCCGCAAGCCCGTGCCGCCCCGCCTACGAATCCCGGCCCAGGAAGATGTCCGGGCACTCGCCGAAGGGCATGTTATCTATGAGCCGGACCTCCCCCAGGCAGACGGCGAGGGCCCCTACCGAATCCTCGCCAACCTGCCGGACCGGCTGGAGGGTGTCGGGGTCCACGATCTCGACGTACTGTGCCCTGGCCGCGGGAAAACCGGCAACGACCTCCCGCATCTTTCCAAGGAGGCGTTCCGAGGACCTCTCTCCTTTCCGGAACAGCCTCCTCGCAGCAGCGAGCGCTTCGTAGAGGCACACCGCCTGGCGACGCTGCTCTGCGGTGAGATACTCGTTTCGGGAACTCATCGCCAGCCCGTCCTTCTCCCGCACCGTCGGCATCACGCGGACCTCGACGGGCACGTTCAGGTCCTCAGCCATGCGGCGGATGAGGACGGACTGCTGGAAATCCTTCCGGCCGAAGTACGCCCTCTGCGCCGGGGCGACCTGGAAGAGCTTCATCACGACGGTCAGAACGCCCCGGAAATGCCCCGGCCGGAACGCTCCGCAAAGCCTCTCGGGGAGGCCCTCCTGGACTACGTACGTGCAGAAGCCGGGCGGGTACATGGTCTGCTCCGCAGGGCAGAAGACCAGGTCCGCCCCGGCTTCCCCCAGCACCCGGCAATCCTCCTCAAGCCTCCGCGGGTAGCGCTCCAGGTCCTCCCCGGGCGAGAACTGCGTGGGGTTGAGGAAGATGCTGACCACGGTGCGCTCGCACTCGGCCACCGATGCACGCACGAGGCTCAGGTGTCCCTCGTGCAGGGCGCCCATCGTCGGCACGAGGCCGACGGACCCTCCGCCGCGCTGCCAGCAACGGACAACACGGCTGACCTCATCGGGGGATTGCTCGCACCTGATCGACATGAACTCCTCCCCGGCGTGTCTCAGGGATCCTGAGGGAACATCATCGCCTCAGTGAAGTGCGCCAGAAAATCCGGGCGGTTTGCCAGCTCGACGTATTCGGTTCGCTCGCCTATCGTTTCGGCTTCCTCGCGGCACTGGCGGCTGCCCAGCGCCATTATGGCCCCCACGGATGCGGCGTTTCCGATGAACTCGATCCGCCCCACCGGGATTCCCGGCAGCAGGCCGATTCTCTTCGCGCTGGAACGGCGGATGAAGTTGCCAAACCCCCCGGCAAGCAGGACGTGCGGGATACGGTCCGGCTCGAGTCCGAATTCGCCGCTCACCACCTGGATGCCCGCAGCTATGGCGGCCTTGGCAAGCTGAAGCTCGCGCACGTCGCGCTGAGTAAGGACGATGGCTTCTGCGAGCTCGCTTGCCCGTGCGTCCACCAGGACCACGGCGGGCTGCCCGTCCAGAGAGACAACGGCCTGCCTGAGAGTCCCTGGGATATCTCCGCCGAGGGCGTCAGCACTCACAATGCGTCCGCTACCATCAATGAGTCCGGCGCTCAGAAGCCCTGCCACCGCGTCGAGGAGGCCGCTGCCGCAAAGGCCGCGGGCCCTTCCTCCGCCGATGACGCTCACCTCTATCCCCTCATTGACGACCACCTTGCTGATGGCGCCCTCGGCGGCCCTCATGCCGTAACGAATCCGAGCTCCCTCGAAGGCCGGCCCGGCCGCGCAGGAACAGGCGATTAGCCTGTCCCGGTTGCCAATGACGATTTCGCCGTTAGTCCCGATGTCAATGGCCAGTCGAACCTCTTCGCCGTGCATCATTCCGGAGGCCAGAATGACGCCGACGGTGTCGCTGCCGACGAACCCGGCAATGTTCGGCAGAACGTGCAGGTTGGCGTTGTGGTTGATCTCCAGCCCGACACTCGCCGCCACCACGTCGAGGGCCCCCCCAAAGGCCGACACGTAGGGCGCACGGGCTATGTGGGACGGATCTATGCCCAGGAGCAGGTGCGCCATGGTCGTGTTGCCGACTGCGGTGGCTTCGTAGACGCGGTCCAGGCTCACCCCGGCACTCTCCGTGAGTTCCACGACGATGTCGTTCAGGCACCCTGTGATGCACCGGTGCAGCTCATCGAGACCGTCGTGGTGAGCCGTGCCGTAGCTTATCCGGCTCACCACATCCTCGCCGAAGCCGACCTGCGGGTTCGTGCGGCTGGCGACGGCGTCGCGTTCACCGGTGGCCAGGTTCACGAGCGTGCCGACCACTGTGGTGGTGCCCACGTCGAAAGCCACCCCCCAGAGGGAATCGGCGGTGTCGCCCTTCTCCAGGCACACGACCTCGTCGCCGAGCAGGACGGCGGTCACCTTGAAAGCCTCCTGCCTCAGAAAGCTGGGAAGTTGGCGCACCAGCCCCAACCCGATCCTCGGCTCGTCCGTTTCCTCGGCCAACGCCTCTGTCAACCGACTCGCGTCACTGCGCAGGTCCTCGACGCTCGGAGGGTCCAGTTGCACGAAGCGCTTGCGCACGTTCGGCCGCAAGGCGAATTCCCGCCCTTTCCCCTCAGCGAGCACCACCTGCTCGGAGAACCGCGTCGCCTCGGGCACCGAGACCACCATGTCGCGGTCCACGGTGAGCTGACAGGCCAACCTGAGTCCATCTTCGATCTGCTGCTTGTTCAGGTGGCGCCTCTCGGCCTCGGTGGGGGCAGACGCGAAGCCCTCGATCTCCACCCTGCACTTCCCACACGTTCCCTCTCCCCCACACGGGGCATTGATAAAGATCCCAGCCCGGGCGGCCGCATCGAGGAGCTTCGTGCCGCTCAGGACCGAAACGCTGCGCCCCTCCGGCTGGAACGTAACGCGAAACCTTTCGGGAGACATCCCTGACCCTCAGTGCTGGCGGGAAGGAAAAGACATGCGGAAAACGGGAGACCTCTATTGAGGGCTGGCGAACGATAGGGTACAGGGCGCTACAGGGCGAAGTCAAGGGCGTCCGGGGGGGCCGGCCGATACTCCAGGGGCTCGATGCTGTGTGTGCCGCGCCCCTGGGTGATCGAGCGAAGCTTGCTGGCGAAACCGAACAGCTCGGCCAGCGGGGCCGAGGCGCGAATCACCCGCAGTTGGTGCCTCGTCCGGGCTTCGCTGATCTTTCCCCGGCAGGTGGTGATATGGGTTATGACGTCCCCCAGGTAGGGCTCGGGGACCACGATCTCCAACTGCATCACCGGTTCGAGCAGTTCGGCCTCCCCGCTGTCCAGACCCTTGCGCAGGGCGCCGGCCGCGGCCGCCTCGAACGCCAGTTCGGTGGAATCCACCGGGTGCGTCTCAGCGTCCAGGAGAATGGCCCTGATGTTGATGAGGGGGAACCCGTAGAGGGGACCGGATGCTCCCCCCTTGAGCGACCTCTCGACGGCCCGCACGAAGTGGGAGGGGAACCGGTCGCGGGGAACCCGGTTCTCGAACTCAATGCCCTGGGCGGTCCGGTCTGGCTCGAAGCGCAGCCGCACCCGGGCGAACTGCCCCCGGCCCTCCGCTTCCCGGTCGAAGGTCTCCTGCACGGTGACCGCCGACCGGATGCTTTCTCTGTAGGAGACGCGAGGCTCTCCGACATTCGCAACCACATTGAACTCCCGCAGCAGCCTGTCGCGGATGATCTCCAGGTGCAGCTCGCCCATGCCGCTGACCAGAAGCTGCCCGGTCTGCTGAGAGACCGCGGCCTGGAAGGTGGGGTCTTCCCTGGCCAGGGCCTGGAGGGCCGAGTCGAGCTTCTTCCTGTCGCTCTGGGTTTTCGGTTCTATGGCCATGGAGATGACGGTGTTCGGGAATTGCATTGTCTCGAAAACCACCGGGTGCCTCTTCTCGCAGAGCGTGTCGCCGGTGACCGAGACCTTCAGCCCCGCCGTCGCCACGATCGAGCCGGGGGGCGCCTCCTCGATCTGCTCGCGCTCGTCCGCGTGGATGCGGTAGAGCTGAGTGACGTGTTCCATCTTGTCCTGGTTGGCGTTGTAGACGCGCGAGCGGGCGCGCAGGGTGCCGCTGTAGACCCTGAGAAAGAACAAGTCCCCGTGCCGCTCGCTTTGAATCTTGAACACCAGGGCCCCGAACGGTTCGTCCGCGCGGGGGTGGCGCTCGACCTTCCGCTTCGTCGCCGGGTCGGTCCCGACGGCGGGAGGCACTTCCAGGGGAGAGGGCAGATAGTCGCAGACGGCGTCGAGCAGTTGCTGCACGCCGCGGTTGCGCAGGGCGGCCCCGCAGAGCACCGGGTGGAGCTTTCCGGCGATGCAGGCCTCGCGCACGCCGCGCCGTATCTCCTCCTCGCTCAGGGGTTCGTCCTCCAGGTATTTCTCCGCTGCCCAGTCAACTTCTTCCGCCACGGCCTCGATGAGGCGCTCGCGCCACCTCTCGACCTCTTCACGGTAGCGCTCCGGCACCTCTTGCACGCGGTAGGTGGCCCCCAGGGTCTCTTCTTCGAACAGGAACGCCTGCCGGTCAATCAGATCTATGACGCCGACGAACTCAGATTCGCGCCCGATGGGCAACTGAACCGGGACGGCGTTGGCGGCGAGGCGCTCGCGCATCTGCCCCACCACCCGCAGCATGTCGCTGGCAACGCGGTCCAACTTGTTGACGAAGCAAATCCGTGGCACCCCGTAGCGCTCGGCCTGATGCCAGACGGTCTCGCTCTGGGCCTCCACGCCCCCGACACCACAGAAGACCACCACGACGCCGTCCAGCACCCTCAGACACCTCTCCACCTCCGCCGTGAAGTCCACGTGGCCCGGGGTGTCAATGATGTTGATCTGGTGTCTGTCTCCGGGCCCGGAGCACTGTCGGTCGTGTCGGTCTCGCCAGAAGCAGCTCGTGGCGGCCGAGACGATGGTGATCCCCCGCTCCTGTTCCTGGGGTTTCCAATCCATCGCAGCGGTGCCATCATCCACGCTTCCCATCCGATGCAGGCGACCGGTGTAGTAGAGGATGCGTTCCGTGACGGTGGTCTTGCCGGCGTCTATGTGCGCAGCGATGCCTATGTTGCGCAGCCGTTCCAGTTCCATCGGGGGGCCTCCGTCTCTACTGCGCCCGTTCTGCCTCGTGGAAATCCCATCGAGTCAGGCCCGGACGCCCTCGGTGTCGGCCTCACGCAAACGCGCGAAATGGCTCGCAAGCGGGTCGGCACAAAAAGCCAGCGGGCAGCCCTCAGTGATGCCCGGGGCGGCCCGCTGGGAATCTACCTGCTCAGCGACGAGCGAAGTGGGAAAAATCGCGGTTGGCTTCGGCCATTCTGTGCGTGTTTTCCCGTCTCTGGCAAGCCCCACCCTGTCTGTGGTAAGCGTCGACGAGTTCTTCGGCGAGTCTCATGTGCATGGGGCGGGCCTTCTTGCTGCGCGCAGCCTCAAGAATCCAGCGAATGGCCAGAGAGGTCTGTCTCTTGCCGCCCACCTCTATAGGGACCTGGTAGGTCATGCCACCGATGCGGCGGGACTTGACCTCGATGACGGGCTTGACGTTTGCCAGGGCTTCCTCAAAGACCTCCAGGGCGTTCTTATCCTCCACACGCTCCTGGACGATGTCCATGGCTCCATAGAAGATGTGCTCGGCGATGCTTCTCTTGCCCCGCCTCAACAGGCACCCGATGAACTTGCTGACCAGCTTGCTATCGTAGACGGCATCGGGCTTCAGGAACCTTTCGGTGCTGCGGTACTTCAGGGCCATGCCGATCAACCCCCTTCCGGGTTGGCTGGAGGAGTCCTTAGCCTTTCGGGCTCTTTGAACCGTACTTGGAGCGGCTCCTGCGCCGGCCTTCCACCCCTACGGTGTCGCGAGTGCCCCGCACGATGTGGTAGCGCACCCCGGGCAGGTCCCTGACCCGCCCGCCCCGCACCAGGACGATGTTGTGCTCCTGGAGGTTGTGTGACTCGCCGGGGATATAGGCCGTGACCTCCCGGCCGGTGCTAAGGCGCACTCTCGTCACCTTTCGCAGGGCCGAATTGGGCTTTTTCGGCGTGCGAGTCGTCACGTGAAGACACACGCCCCTTTTCTGCGGACTGCCACGCAGGTCGGGGGATTTCCCCTTCTTGCGCTTTTTCTTGCGGCCTTTTCTGACGAGTTGATTGACGGTCGGCACGGCTCAAGGACTCCTTCTTCGCTTTTGTCACTCTGAGACGCAAAGCCACAGCACGCGAAGTATTCTACCTCTCCCGTGCGGTTTCTGCAAGCTCTTTGGTCTGCGCATCGGCCACCTGTTCCAGCTCGGAGCGGCACAACTGGCGGAAGCCCGTGCCGGAGGGGACGAGGTGACCGAGGATCACGTTTTCCTTCAGGCCCTTCAGCCTGTCCACCTTGCCGGCCAGCGCGGCCTCGGTGAGCACGCGCGTGGTGTTCTGGAAGGAGGCGGCGCTGATAAAGCTGTCGCTGCGCAGGGCAGCTTTCGTGATGCCGAGAAGGAGGGGTTCGGCGGTGGCCGGTTCGCCGCCTTTCTCGACGACTTCCTCGTTGACCGTTCGGAACTCGAACCTGTCAATGACCTCACCGGGCAGCAACTCGGTGTCCCCGCCGCTCTTGACGCTGAGCCGCCGGGTCATTTGAGCGATGACGATCTCGAAGTGCTTGTCATCTATGCTCACGTCCTGGGCGCGGTAGACGTTCTGAATCTCCTGCAACATATACACATGCAGGGCTTCCTCCCCGCTTATGCGCAGTATGTCCTGCAGCACCAGGGGGCCGTCCACGAGGGCTTCTCCAGCCCTGATGCTGTCTCCCCTGTTGACGCGCATGTGTTTGCCGGCGGGCACGAGGTGGTCGGATTCGTAACCGGTCTCCGGATCCCGCACCTTTATGCTCGTTCTGCCGCGCTTTCTCTCGATGTCCGTGACCATTCCGTCTATCTCGCTCATGACGGCGGGGCTCTTGGGTCTGCGGGCCTCGAACAACTCGGTGACGCGCGGCAGGCCGCCGGTGATGTCCTGGCTGCGCCGGACCTCGCGCAGGGTCCTGGCGATCCGGGTGCCGGCCTGGATCTCCTGTCCCGGTTTGACCTCCAGGATCGCCTTTTCGGGGATCGGGTAGAGGGCCTGGATCTCCCCGTCCCGCCCTTCCAGGAGTATCTGGGGGTGCATGTCCCCCTCGTGCTCCATGATCACCGCCCGGGTGGTGTTGTGCTCGAGGTCGCGCTCGATCCTGAGGGTTTTCTCCTCCACGATGTCCTCGTATCCCACTGTGCCGTCCACCTCGGCGAGGATGGGCGTGTAATGCACGTCCCACTGAATGAGTTTCCGGGACTTCCTGATCTTTTCGCCTTCTTCAACGAACACTTCCGCCCCAAGCGGCACGCTGTGGCGTTCGATCTCGCGCCCCTTGGGGTCCACGATGACCAGTTCGCCCTGACGGCTGATGGAGACGCTGCGTCCGTCGGGATCGCGGACGGTCTTGAGCCGCTCGAACCTCGCCGCGCCTTCCCGCCCGGCGTAGATTTCGCTCTCTTCGGCTCCGCCCATCGCCACGCCGCCGATGTGGAAGGTGCGCATCGTCAACTGGGTGCCGGGCTCCCCGATGGACTGGGCGGCGATTATCCCCACGGCCAGCCCCACCTCGGCGAGTTCCTTGCGTGCCAGGTCCATCCCGCAACACATGGCGCAGACACCGTCCCGGCTCTCGCAGGTCAGGGGGGAGCGCACCCGTATCTTCATGCGCTCGTCCAGTTCCTCTATGCGGCGCGCTATGGGTTCGGTAATGAGTTGATTCTCCCCGACTATCACCTCGTCGTTTATTAGGTCAACGATGTTATCCCGCGCCACGCGCCCGGTGATGATTTCCCGCAGGGGCACCTCTATGCGGTCCCCGCGGACTAACGGCCCCTTCGTGATGCCATTGCTGGTGCCGCAGTCCACCTCGCTGATGATAACGTTCTGAGAGACGTCCGCCAGTCGGCGGGTGAGGTAGCCGCTGTCGGCCGTCTTCAGGGCGGTGTCGGCGAGGCCCTTGCGCGCGCCATGGGTGGAGCTGAAGTACTCAAGGACGCTGAGCCCCTCGCGGAAGTTGGCCTTGATGGGAGACTCGATGATCTGCCCGCCCGGCTTGGCCAGCAGGCCGCGCATGCCGGCAAGCTGGCTGATCTGCAGGGACTTCCCGCGGGCGCCCGACTCCATCATCAGGTAGACGGGGTTATTGTAGGGCTGCCCGCCGCGGGTGTCGTTTCTCAGCTCCTCAAAGACTTCCTTGCCGACGACCTCGGTGGCGGCGGTCCACTCGTCTATCACCCGCTGAGTGCGCTCGATCTCGGTGATGGCGCCCTCTTTGCACTGCTGGGTGATTTCCTCGACTGTCTCCTCCGTTCTCCGCAGGATCTCCTCCTTGTTGGGCGCCGCCTTCAAATCGCTCATCCCGAAGGAGACACCCGCCTTCGTGGCGCTCCTGAAGCCGACATCCTTCATGGCGTCGAGCAACTCGACGGTCTTCTGGCGGCCGAGCCGGGCGTAGCAATCGTCAATGATGCGGCTCAGACCGCTGCCGCCGAACTGGTAGTTGTAGAACGGCAGCTCTTCGGGCAGCACCTCGTTGAAGATGATCCTGCCGACCGTCGTCTCGAGCATCCCCTCAAGAGGCGCGGCGGGCGATTCTTCGTCCTGCACGACCTCCCGCACCTCGCAGCGTGTGCGCACCACGTCGTGCACCTTGAGGCGCCCGGCACAGAGGGCCATGAACACCTCCTGGAAACCGCTGAAAGAGCGGATTCTCTCCGGTCTCGGGCGGGGCTCGAGGCTCAGGTAATAGCAGCCCAGCACGATGTCGTGAGAGGGGCTTATGATCGGACGGCCGTTCTGCGGGCTGAAGACGTTGTGGGGGGCCATCATCAGCGTCTTCGCCTCCACCTGAGCCTCCACGCTCAGCGGCAGGTGCACCGCCATGGCGTCCCCGTCGAAGTCAGCATTGAAGCCCCGGCACACGAGCGGGTGAAGCCGGATGGCGTTGCCTTCGACCAGAATGGGGTTGAAGGCCTGGATGCCCATGCGGTGAAGCGTGGGGGCCCGGTTCAGCAGTACGGGGTGACCCTGGATCACCTCCTCCAGCACATCCCAGACCTTCTCGGTCTTTTTCTCCAGCTCTTTCTTGGCGGTCTTGACGCTCTCAGCAAGGCCCAACTCCTTGAGCTTGCGGATGATGAAAGGCTGATAGAGCTCCAGGGCGATGCCCTTGGGCAGGCCGCACTGGTTGAGTTTCAGCTCAGGGCCGACGACGATCACGCTGCGGGCCGAGTAATCCACGCGCTTGCCGAGCAGGTTTTCCCGGAAGCGGCCCTGCTTGCCCTTGATCATGTCCGTAAGGGACTTCAGGGGGCGACTGCTGCTTCCCAGCACGGGCCTCTTGCAGCGGCTGTTGTCGAACAGCGCGTCCACCGCCTGCTGGAGCATGCGTTTCTCGTTGCGGATGATCACGTCCGGGGCGTTCAGCTCTATGAGTTTCTTGAGGCGATTGTTGCGGTTGATGATGCGCCGATAGAGGTCGTTGAGGTCGCTGCTGGCGAAATTCCCGCTCTCCAGCAGCACCAGCGGCCTGATGCCCGGGGGGATGACGGGGATGACTTCCAGCACCATCCACTCGGGTTTGTTGCCGCTCTTGCGCAGGGCATCGGCCTGGCCGAGCTGTTTGATGATCTTCTGTCGGCGCCCTGCGGAACCCGTCTCTTTGAGCTCCTGGCGCAGTTCGGCGCACAGTTGCTCCAGGTCGAGGTGCTGCAGGAGCTTCTTGACCGCCTCGGCTCCCATCAGGGCCTCGAAGCCGCGCTCGCCGTACTGCTGCAGGGCCTCGCGATATTCTTCTTCCGTCAGAAGCTGCCTGTAGCCCAGGGGCGTGTCCTTCGGGTCGGTGACGATGTAGTTCTGGAAGTAGATCACGCGCTGCAGGTCAGTGGACTTCATCGCCAGCAGGTTCCCCAGCCGGCACGGCATGCTCTTGAAGAACCAGATGTGAACCACGGGGGCCGCCAGGTTTATGTGGCCCATCCGACGCCTGCGCACCCGGCTGTGGGTGACCTTCACGCCGCAACGCTCGCACACGATGCCCTTGTGCTTCATGCCGCGGTACTTGCCGCAGCTGCACTCCCAGTCCCTCTCGGGACCGAAAATCCTCTCGCAGAAAAGCCCTTCCCTTTCGGGGCGATAGGTGCGGTAATTGATGGTTTCCGGCTTGCGCACCTCCCCGTAGGACCAGCTGCGAATGTCCTGCGGCGAGGCCAGAGAAATCTTCACCGTCTCATACTCGTTTATGCGATCGTAAGCCGTATCGGGCATAGCCGATGCTCCCTCCGGGCAAAAGGCAGACGCACAAACGGGCGCCGAAGACCCGTATTCCGGTTCGCCTCCTGCGGCTCAAGAGACCCGACTCCGGGTCAAATCGTCGCTTTCTCCAACCTGACGTTGAGTCCCAGACCGCGTATTTCGTTCGACAGAACCTCAAAGGCCACGGGGATGCCGGCCTCAAGCACGTTCGTGCCTTTCAGCATGGACTCGTATATCTTGGTGCGCCCGTCCACGTCGTCGCTCTTGACGGTGAGCAGCTCCTGGAGGATGTGCGCGGCGCCGTAAGCTTCGAGCGCCCACACCTCCATCTCTCCGAAACGCTGCCCCCCGTAACGGGCCTTTCCGCCGAGGGGCTGCTGGGTGATCAGCGAATACGGCCCCGTGGCCCTCGCGTGGACCTTGTCGTCAACGAGGTGATCCAGCTTCATCATGTACATGTAGCCGACGGTGACGCGCTGCTCGAAGGGCTCCCCGGTACGCCCGTCGTAGAGAATCCCCTTGCCGTCCTCTGGCAGTCCCGCCTGCGCCAGGCACGCCCGGATTTCCCCCTCGCTCGCCCCGTCGAACACGGGCGTGACGGCCTGGAAACCCAGCGCGCGGGCGGCCCAGCTCAGGTGCGTCTCCAGGATCTGTCCGACGTTCATGCGACCGGGCACGCCGAGCGGATTCAGAACGATGTCCACGGTGGTGCCGTCGCCCAGGAACGGCATGTCCTCGTCCGGGACGATCTTTGCCACCACGCCCTTGTTGCCGTGGCGGCCTGAGAGTTTGTCGCCCGCGCCCAGGTTGCGCTTGGTGGCCACGTACACGCGCACCATCTCCAGCACGCCGCTCGGCAGCTCGTCCCCCTTGCTCAGGCGCCCTACTCGCCTGTCACGCTCCTCTTTCAGACTTCGAATCTTCTCGCCAAAGGGCCCGTAGGCGTTTTCCGCCCGGCGCTTGAGGCGGGCCCCGCCGAAGTCAACGCTTTCGAGGTCGAACTGCTCCGCCAAGAGGGCGATGTCCTCCTGCTGCATCTCTTCGGTGATCTCGAAGAGCTGTCCGCTTGAGCGCTCCACCACGGAGCCGCCCACGACCTGCTCGACAGCGGCCAGGGCGCAGCGGAACTCCTCGGCGATACGGGCATTGAAGTCCCTCTTGAGCTCGGCAACCTCCTCGTCCAGCTCCCTGCGCTTCTCCTCGCTCAGGTAGGAGCGGCGGCTGAACCTCTCGGTATGCACGACCACCCCCTCCACACCGCTGGGCACGGTGAGGGATTCATTGCGCACGTCCTCCCCGGCCTTGCCGAAGATGGCGTAGAGCAGCTTCTCTTCGGGGCTCAGTTCGCTGCGGCTCTTGGGGGCGACCTTGCCGACCAGGATGTCCCCGGCCTTGATCCACGTGCCCTCGCAAATGACTCCATTCTCGTCGAGGCCCGCCAGCTGTTGCTCGGAGACATTCGGGATGTCGCCGGTGAACTCCTCCTTTCCGAGCTTGGTCTCGCGGATCTCGGTCTCAAAACACTCTATGTGCACCGAGGTAAAGGCACTCTGCTTCACGACCTTTTCGTTGATGACGATGGCATCCTCGAAGTTATAGCCGTCCCACGGCATGAAGGCTGCCAGCAGGTTTCGCCCCAGCGAGAGCTCGCCCTCGGCGGTGGCGGGGCCATCCGCGATGAGGTCGCCTTCCCGCACCTTCTGGCCCACCTCAACGACCGGCCGCTGGTTCATGCACGTGCTCTGGTTCAGTGCCCTGAACTTGGTCAGATGGTATTCGTCCTCGCCGATGAGGATCCGATTGCTGTCCACGTAGCTCACCGTTCCGCCCCTGCGCGCTATGACGACCATGCCGCAGTTGCGCGCCACCGCTCTCTCCACGCCGGTGGCCACCAGAGGCGGCTCGGTCTGCAACAGCGGAACGGCCTGACGCTGCATGTTGGAGCCCATCAGCGCCCGGTTCGCGTCGCTGTGCTCCAGGAAAGGTATGAGGCTGGCGCTCACGCCGACGATCTGTTTCGGGGACACGTCCCTATACTGCACCTTGGAGAGCGGAACATCAACGAAATCCCCGCCGTACCTGGCCCGAACGGTGTCGGCCGGCTTTTTCCCTTTCAGCTTCTCGTCGGCCGGAACGATGTAGACCTCTTCTTCCTCGTCGGCGCGCAGATAATGAATCTGATCGGTCAGCTTGCCGTTCTTCACCACGCAGTAGGGGGTGACGAGGAAGCCGTACTTGTCGGCCTGCGCGTAGACGCCGAGGGAGGTGATCAGCCCGATGTTCGTGCCTTCGGGGGTCTCGATCGGGCAGATGCGACCGTAATGGGAAATGTGCACGTCCCGCACGTCGAAGCTCGCCCGCTTCCTGTTCAGCCCTCCGGGTCCGAGGGCGCTGAGGCGCCTTTCGTGTGTGAGCTGGCTGAGGGGGTTGGTCTGATCCACCACCTGTGATAGTTCGCTGCGCCCGAAGAAGTAGTTGATGGCGGCGCTCACCGTCTTGGAATTGATCAGGCTGCGAGGCGTGAACTTCTCGGGGTCTTTGAGGCTCAGCCTCTCGTGGACGGTGCGGCGCATCTTCAAGAATCCCTTTCGCAGCTCGTCCGTGGCCAGCTCGCCGATGGTGCGCACGCGCCGGTTGCCAAGGTGGTCAATGTCGTCCACCGTCCCCTGCCCCGCGCGCAGCTGCATCAAGTAGCGCACCGCCTCAACGAAGTCCTCGGGGCGCAGCGTCTGATGCTCGATGGGAACGTTCTGGCCGAACTTCCGGTTGATCCGGAACCGCCCCACGTCCCCCAGCCGATAGCGGTTCTCGTCGTAGAACTTCTCCCAGAGCATCTCCTTGGCCCTGTCGAAATTGAAGGGCGTGCCCGGGCGCAGCCGGCCGTAGAGTTCCCTGACGGCGCCTGCGTGGTCGCTGGTCCTGTCCTCCAGCACGGTGTTGACGACCAACAGGTCAGGCGTGCCCTTGAGCACTTCGATCGTCTTCACGCCGGCCTCGGCGAGCTGGCCGGCCACTTCGTCGGTGATCCTCTCGCCGGCCTTCACCACCGTAACCTCCCCCTCCGCCAAGGCGACGGTATCGACGCTGAGCCTGTCGCGGAGCTTCGCGGCGGCCGTCCCGGCAGTGAAATCCACCTTCTCTGTCTCATAGAACAGCCGCAGGAGGTCGGCGTCGGTGGAATACTCCTCGCTCATGGCGCGCAGGACCATGGTTGCGGGGATCTTCCCGCTCTGGTCCAGCCGGCAGGTCAACACGTCGTGACGATTGACCTCCATCTCAATCCAGCTTCCCCGCTCGGGAATGATGCGGCAGGAATGAAGCGTTCGATCGCCGACCTTCTCCAGAGAAAAGTCACAGCCGGGCGAGCGGTGCAATTGCATCACGATCACCCTCTCGGCGCCGTTGATGATGAACTCCCCACCGCCGAGCATGACGGGCATCTCGCCCAGATAGACGTCCTCCTCTATGACTTCGTCTCCCTTGTGCAGCCTGCCCCTGACGTGGAACGGGTAACCGTAGGTAAGCCTCAACTGCCGGCACTCCTCGGGGGTGTAGCGCGGCTCGCCGAGGCTGTAACCGACACACTCCAGGTAGATTTCTCCCCCCTCGCTCTCGATGGGAAAGATCTCCGCGATGACCCCCTGGAGGCCGACGGGCTCACGGCGCTCCGTCGGGACGTCGGCCTGCAGGAATTCCTCGTAGGACTGACGCTGGATCCGCGTCAGATCCGAAAGCTCCACCTCAGTGGCGACCTTCGAAAAACTCCGCGTGTTCATGCCGCTTCCTTCTCCCTTTCAACCCCCCTAACGTCCCGCACGAACTGCTTGCGCCAGGGTGTGACCCTTTCGTCTGGGCCATCCACTGTTGCGGGCAACTTCTCAGCCTTCTGCAGAACCCGTCGCCCTTCAGCAAACCTCCCCGCCTTCTCAAGGCTCATTGCTTCGTGATTGCTGGTTCTCGAGCTCCCGGGTTCCTCGCCTCTCTCTCGCTCAGTCTCCGTGGGGCTTGACCTCGACTTCGGCCCCGGCCTCCTTCAGGGCCTCGGCGCACTTGTCGGCCTCTTCCCTGGAGACGGCTTCCTTGATTGCCGAAGGGGCGCTCTCGACCACCTGTTTGGCTTCTTTGAGCGCCAGAGAGGTGACCGAACGCACGGCCTTGATGGCCTGGATCTTGTTGCTGCCGAAACCCTTCAGGACTACGTCGAACTCGGTCGGCTCCTCTTCCGCCTCCTCCACAGGAGCACCGGCGGCACCGGGGACCGCCGCCATGGGCGCGGCCAGCGCAGTGGCCTTGACGTTGAAACGCTCCTCAAAGGCTTCCACGAGCTCGGAAAGCTCCATCAAGGTGAACTCCCCGACCTTATCGAGGAGTTCCGTGATCTTGGGCGAATACTCCTTCTCCTGGCTCTGTTCTTCGGCCTTTTCCTCTGTGGCCTTTGCCATCTTCCAACCTCCTCGGCTTGGTTTACTGAGCTAAGGCGTGGCCTTTTGCACTTCACCCGCCGCGAGCATCCACTCGACCCGATTGCCCCCCTGAACTCACCCTGCGGAAGTTTCCCCTCGCCTGCTTTCTCTGAGCTGGTCCAGCACCGCTGCCAGGCGCTGCAAGGTCCCCTGCAGACAACTCACAAACCGGAGTGCCGGGGAACACATGCAGCTCAGGCTCTGCGCAAGCAGGGTCTGGCGGTCCGGCAGACTCGCAAGCCTCTCAACGCCGGCCCGGTCCAGAATGTGCCCTTCGGCGTATCCCCCTACCACGTTCAGGCATTTGAAGTTCTCCGCGACATCCTCTGCGGCCTTGGCGGCCTGGACCGGGCTCTGCCCGCTTATCACGGCCATTGCTCCGTCCAGGAGCTGCTTGAGCTCCGGGAGGCCGAGCTCATCCAGCGCAATGGCGAACAACCGGTTTCTCACCACCATCATCCGGGCGCCCTTCTCAGAGAGCAGGCCCCGAAGCTCGGTGGAGTCCTCTGCGCTCAAGCCCGTCAGCCCGACCACCACGCATCCGTTCTGCTGGAGGCCTGAGAACCTGTCGGCAAACTCCCTGATCATCAGCCCTTTTATCCTGCGGGACATCGCGGGTCCCTTCGTAGATGCAAAGACATAGGCACTTGCACGGCAACAATTCAACCCTTCCGGACTGACCGTTCGAGCGCCCGCCGGAGCCACCCCGAAGAAAACCTCGGCTGGCCGGTGAGCGGCACGGGCACAGAAGAACCTCACCACAACCTCCCGCCGCTTCCGGCAAGGGACTGAAACAGTGCTTCAAACCATTTATGCGCTCACCTTTATGCCGGGTCCCATCGTGGAAGACAGGACGATGCGCTGGATGTACCTCCCCTTGCAACCGGGGGGTTTGATCCGCAGCAGGTGGTCGAGCAACTCCCGGATGTTCTCCCGGAGCACCTCATCACTGAACGAAAGCTTCCCGACCGGCGCATGGACGTTGCCGCCGCTGTCATTGCGCAGCTCGAGCTTGCCGGCCCTGAACTCCCTTACCGCATCGCCGATGTCCTCCCGCACGGTTCCGTTCTTCGGGGTGGGCATCAGCCCCCGCGGCCCGAGGAAGCGCCCGAGCCGCCCCAGCCTCCTCATCATGTCGGGAGTGGCCAGCGCCACGTCGAACTCCATCCAGCCCTGCTCCACGCGTTCTACAAGGTCCGCTCCCCCGACCACCTCTGCGCCCGCCTCGCGGGCCTCCTCGGCCTTTTCCCCCTCCGCGAACACGCCGACCCGAAGGGTTCTCCCCGTGCCGTGCCGCAGGGAAATGGAGCTCCTGACCTGCTGATCGCTGTGTCGGGGGTCTATGCCAAGCCGCACGGCCACCTCGACGGACTCGTCGAAGCGGGCGGGCCTCAAGGACTTCAGGAGGCGAATCGCTTCATCCAGAGGATACTGCCTCTCGCGGTCCACCTGCTGGCGGTCCTCTGCGTATCTTCTGCTTCTGTGTGCCATGGTTGTATCTGGACCCCTTCTTGCCGGCCCTAATCCGTCACCTGGATGCCGCAACTGCGGGCGGTGCCTTCGATCATGCACACAGCGCACTCCAGGTCCTTGGCGTTGAGATCCTCCATCTTCTGGCGGGCTATCTCCTCTGCCTGGGCGCGGCTGATGGAGCCGACGCTCTCCCGACCGCTCTGTCCAGAGCCCTTCGCCACCTCGGCGGCGCGCTTTATGAGGTAAGAGGCGGGGGGACTCTTGACCTCGAAATCAAAGGCGCCGTTCGCGTAGATCCGCACCACGGTAGGCAGGGGGACGCCCATCTGATCCCGCGTTGCCTCGTTGAACTGGTTCAGAAACTGTCCGATGTTGACGCGGTGCTGGCTCAGCGCAGGGCCGAGCGGAGGGGCCGGATTGGCCTGCCCCCCGGTAATCTGGAGCTTTATCACCGCCGTGGGCCTTCGCTTTCTCTTCGCCATCGCTATGAAGCACCTGCTGCGAAAACTGGTGAAAGAATCACGCTTCCCGCACAGCCCGAACGCCTGCTTCAGAAAACCGCCCCCGATTTGTGCCACTTCGTCATCGTCGGCGCCTGCCCGGCGAGATGCCCACCCCACTTCGCCCATCAGCCCCGCGATAGAGGCCGGCACAGCGGAAAACGCAGGACGAGTTCTCGAACACCCGGCTAAGCCGGCCCCACCTGCCAGTAGTCCAGTTCCACGGAGGTGGGCCGATTGAACACGTTGATGACCAACTTCACCCTGCCACTGGTGGGATTGACCTCCTCGACCGGGCCCTTCATGTCGTGGAAAGGACCCTCTTTGATCTCCACCATGTCCCCCTCCTTGAATGCGATTTCAAGGACGGGGGCTTCTTCCTTTTTCTCCTCGGCCTGCCCGAGCAGGCGGTTGACCTCCTCTTCTCGCAGCGGCCAGGGCTGCTCGCCGCCGATGAAATCTCCCACTCCGCTCGTGCCACGGATCAGGTACCAGAGCACCTGCGGTATGTGACCCTGCTCGTCGGTCTCCACCTCGATCATGACGTATCCGGGGTAGAGCTTGCGCTCGACCTGGTGCCTCTTGCCGCTGCGCACCTCGGTGACAGCCTGAGTCGGCACGAGCACGCTGGGAATCTCGTCCTCTTTCTGCTGAAGCTCGACGGCACGCCCCAGATTGTCGCGAACCTCTTCCTCGCGGTTGCTCTGAACCCTGAGAACAAACCACTGCTTGGTCACTGTCAGTTCCTCCCCGAGCGCAACAGACTCCGCGCCCCCCCCCTCCGCAGCGAGGAGCAATACAGTGCGCAGTCCCCGTCACC
>JAUWZH010000274.1 GCA_030615435.1 Candidatus Brocadiaceae bacterium
CAGCGAACGACCTTCCGGAGCCCGGCTTTCCCGGTGATCGCCAATGTCGTTGGCCGGCCCGTTTCCGACCCGGAAGGAATTCGTGACCTGCTGGCGCGCCAGGTGACGAGCCCTGTGAGGTGGACCAAGTCCATGCGCTGGTGTGTCGCGCGGGGCGTGCGCAGCTTCCTGGAGGTCGGGCCCGGCCGGGTGTTGCAGGGCCTGCTTCGGAG
Source organism: Candidatus Brocadiaceae bacterium (assembly GCA_030615435.1). GTDB lineage: Bacteria > Planctomycetota > Brocadiia > SM23-32 > SM23-32 > JAUWZH01. The sequence continues at coordinate 213 of JAUWZH010000274.1, forward strand.
GACCGACCGCTCGGCGAGATGCATCTCGGTGGGCAGCGTCGAGGGCGTAAAGACGGCCGTGAGGATGGTCTCTTGATCGGCAATCGCCGATTGAACTACTATTGTAAGGGAAGTCTGCGGTTGCCTTTCAATCAAGACCAACGATTCAGAATCCGAAGTGGCTCCGGCAAGAAAAGGGCCGGAAGACCACCATTTGGCTGCCACTCAACTGGATAAGGCTTACCGGGAAGGGGGAACGACCGAATGGGCGCTTTGGAAGGGCGGACGGCGATGGTTACGGGCGCCTCGCGGGGCATCGGCCGGGCCATTTGCCTCAGGCTGGCGGCCGCCGGCGCCAGCATCGCCGGTCTGGACATAGAGCTCGACCAGCTTGCAGAGACCGGCGAGCTGGTCCGGGAGAAGGGAACCGAGTTCCTGTCCATCGAGGCCGACGTGAGCAGCCTTCAGCAAATGCAGAAAGCCGTGGAACGGACTACGGAAAGGTTCGGCTCGCTGGACGTCATGGTCAACAACGCGGGCATCACGCGGGACAACCTGCTCATCCGCATGAGCCAGGAAGACTGGCAGAAGGTCATATCCATCAACCTGACAGGGGTCTTCAACGGAGTGAAAGCCGTCTCCCGGGTGATGATGAGGCAGAAAAGCGGGAGCATCATCAGCATCTCGAGCGTGGTCGGCCTCGTCGGCAACGCAGGCCAGGCGAACTATGCCGCCAGCAAGGCCGGCGTGATCGGACTGACGAAGGCGGCGGCGCGCGAGTTGGCCAGGCGGGAAGTCCGCGTCAACGCGGTGGCGCCGGGTTACATCACCACTCGCATGACCGAACGGCTCCCCGAGGAGAGCAGGAAAGCCCTGCGGGCGCAGATACCGCTTCAGCGCCTTGGAGAGCCCGAAGACGTGGCCAACGCGGTGCTGTTTCTGGCCTCAGATGCCTCCAGATACCTCACCGGCCAGGTAATCAGTGTTGACGGAGGCATGGCGATGTGAGAACCTTCCCGAGCGGCGCCAGAAGCCGAGCGTGTACTTGAATTGTGCTCTGATGGCAGTAAAATCTTCTCCAGTTGGGGAAGTGGGCGAGGTCGCACTGTATGGGTTCCTTCTTCCCCACGTCCCCCGGAACATAGGTGGTAGGCGGGAGAGTTTCCTTCAGTGTGGAGGTGGAGGGAGTGTCCGAAGAGATCGCTGAAAGGGTAACCAAGATGGTGGCTGAACGCATGGATGTGGAAGTGTCCAAGATTACGGAAGACACCCACTTCGTGAACGATCTGCAGGCTGATTCGCTCGACATGGCAGAGCTGGTCATCGACATGGAGGAAGAGTTCGGCGTGCAGATCAGCGACGAGGATGCACAGCAGATCGAAACCGTTGGTCGGGCCATCAAGTACCTCGAGGAACACAAGTAGGCAGTCATGGAGCCCAGACGTGTAGTCATTACCGGCGTGGGCATCGTATCGCCCGTAGGCAACGATAAGGAGAGTGCCTGGGCGGCCATCTGTGAGGGTCGCAGCGGCATTCGGCCGATAGAGTCGTTCGACGCCAGCGGGTTTGAGGTCCGGATAGCCGGCGAGGTGTGGGATTTCGATCCCCTCCAGTGGGGTACCAGGCGGGAAATGAGGCGCATGGACCGCTTCGCGCAATTTGCCGTCGCTGCCAGCGGCCAGGCCCTCGCCGAGTCTCGGCTTCTGGAGGATGGGTTCGATCCGAGGCGCGTTGGGGTCTATGTCGGCACCGGCATCGGGGGGCTGCACGAGATCGAATCGCAACACCTCCGGCTGCTGAATTCCGGCCCTCGCAGAGTCAGCCCACTGATGATTCCCAAGCTCATGACGAATGCCGCCTCCGGCCAGGTGAGCATCCGTTACGGCTTCCAAGGCCCGAGCATGGCAGTCTCCAGCGCATGCGCCTCCGGCTCGAACGCCATCGGGGAGGCCTTCGACAGCATCCGCAACCGCGTGGTGGACGTCCAGGTCTGCGGCGGTACAGAGGCCGCCGTCACGCCGATGGGAGTGGCCGGTTTCATGCAGTTGAAAGCACTTTCCACACGCAATGATGAGCCGGAGAAGGCAAGCCGCCCCTTCGAAAAGGACCGCGACGGCTTCGTGATGGCCGAGGGGGCCGGCATTCTCGTCCTTGAGGCACTCGAGAGGGCAAAGCAACGCGGCGCCCCGATCCTCGCCGAGGTCGCCGGGTACGGATCCAGCAGCGATGCGTTCCACATGACCCTGCCCGAGCAGAAGGGGAAGGGCGCCGTGCTGGCCATGAGGAATGTCCTCGCAGATGCCGGAATGCGACCAGAGGAGATCTCCTACATCAACGCCCACGGCACGGGTACGCCGGCAGGGGACGATATCGAAGCGAAAGCCATTTGTGAAATGTTCGGCGAGCACGCCCGGAAGCTCGCCACCAGTTCCTCCAAGAGCATATTCGGCCACCTGCTGGGAGCCTCGGGCGCCGTGGAAAGCGTCGTCTGCGTCTGGGCCATTCAGGACGACATCTGTCCGCCCACCATCAACCTGGACGAGGTGGACCCCGAGTGCTCCGGGCTGAACCTTGTGCCCCACGTGAGCCAGAGGCGGCCGGTCAATGCCGTTATGAACAACTCCTTCGGCTTCGGCGGGCACAACGTGGGTCTCATCTTCAAGAAGTATGCAGAATGAGCTGCCCACCCCCACGGGATGTCGGACGCTGAGGCTGACTGAACGAAGGCGCTGTGCTCGGCCCGGAAGCGGCGCCTTCGGTTTTCCCTCGATGCGGCGGCGAGACCGTCCCCTGTCCCCGCGAAGAACATGCCCACAAGGATCGCTCATATCATCACGAGGATGATCCTCGGCGGCGCGCAGGAGAACACCCTGCTCACGTGCGAGGGCCTGCACCGTTCGCCCGAATGGGACGTGACGCTGGTGACCGGACCTGCGCTTGGGCCGGAGGGAGAACTGATCAATCGGGCTCTTCGCGGCATCCCGACCATCCTGGTCCCGCAGATGCGGCGGCCCGTTCACCCGTGGCGGGATGCGGCCTCATTTGCCGCGGTGCTGCGGATTATCCGGCGCCTGAGGCCACACATCGTCCATACACACAGCTCCAAGGCCGGCATCATCGGTCGGCTTGCCGCCAGAGCCGCTCGTGTCCCCGTCATCGTTCACACGATACACGGCCTGCCTTTCCATCCCTATCAGGGGCGCACAGCGAACGCCCTCTGCATCGGGGTCGAACGGGCAACGGCGCGTTTCACCGACCGGCTGGTCTGCGTTGCAGATGCAATGGCCCGCCAGGCACTCGCCGCCCGCGTAGGCGGGCCGGGACACTACGTGACGATTTACAGCGGCATGGAGGTGGATGTCTTCCTCAAGGCCGACCGTCACAGAGAGCAGCTCCGCCGGGAGTTCGGTTTTTCCGAGGACGAGATCGTGATCGGCAAGGTGGCGCGCCTGTTCCGCCTCAAGGGCCATCGGTACGTGCTGGCGGCGGCCCCGGAGATCGTCCGGCGCTGCCCGCAGGCCAGGTTCCTGTTCGTCGGGGACG
>JAUWZH010000171.1 GCA_030615435.1 Candidatus Brocadiaceae bacterium
GCTCCGGCCGGATGCCACTGGCAGTAGAGCTTCTTGTAGCGTATGCGGCGAGTCTTTCCAATTGACATAGGTAGGCCCTCGCGGGCTTTCCCTGTCACACCACCGGACGTACGGGTCCGTATCCGGCGGTTCGATGGATTAAGCTGTGCGGCCGATGTCCAGAGAAGGCAGACCAAGGGTCTGCAGAAGGCCGTTCGGCAGGGCATAGCTGAGAGCCGGGCTGCGGCTGATGCGCCACGGGCCGTGAAGACTGCCGGCCGTTTGCGCGGCCAGGTCCTTTCCCACGCCCAGGCGGCGCAGTTCCGCATAACGGCGCCGGCCGCGCTTCCACTGCTTCCATACCGTGCAGCGGAGCCGTCGGCCAATCCAGCCCTCCAGCAGCCGCAGCACCGACGGAGTCTGACAGAACCGGAAGTACCCCAGCCACCCATTCAGATAGCGGGCAAGCTCCCGTATCATCTCCGCCAGGCTGATGCCGCGGGTGCGACGCGTTAGCTCCCGGACCCGCTCCTTGAACCGCGCCAGGGCCTCCGGCGCTATGCGCCTCTTCGGCTCCCGTCGCGCGGCAGTGAAACTGAAGCCCAGAAACTTCCGCTCCCACGGCTGACCCACCGCGCTTTTCTGCTCGTTGACCTTCAGCCTAAGCCGCTCTGTGACGAAGCGTCCCACGCGCTCCTTCACCCGCCGGCCCGCCCGCGCGCTGCGGACGTATATGTTACAGTCGTCCGCATACCGCACGAAGCGGTGCCCGCGGCGCTCAAGCTCCCGGTCGAGAGCTCATCCAGCACGATGTTCGAGAGCAGCGGCGACAGGGGGCCGCCCTGCGGCGTTCCCTCCGTGGTGGGACTGACCAGCCCGTTCTCCATCACCCGGGCCCGCAGGTAGGCCCGGATGAGCCTGAGCACCCGCTTATCCTGAATTCGCCGGGCCAGGCGGGCCATCAAGCGGTCGTGGTTGACACGGTCGAAGAACTTCTCTAGGTCCATGTCCACCACCCACCGGTAGCCGCTGGCAAGGTAATCCTGCGCCCTCGCCACGGCCTGATGGGCCGAACGCCCGGGCCGGAATCCGAAGCTGTGCTCGGAGAACGTCGGGTCCCACAGCCCCTGCAGCACCTGAAGCAGGGCCTGCTGGATGAAGCGGTCCAGGACGGTCGGGATGCCGAGCTTGCGCACCCCTCCGCCCGGCTTCGGTATCTCCACCCGCCTCACCGGCTGCGGCCTGTAGGTGCCCTCCAGAAGCTGCTCTCTGATCTGCGGCCAGTGCTCCTTCAGGTGCACGGGCAGCTCGCCGACGCTCATCCCATCCACGCCTGCGCTGCCCCGGTTGCGCCTGACTGCCTTCAGCGCCTTCAAGCAATTACCCTTGCGGCATACCTCCTCCATGAGATGTTCGGTCGCCTTCGCCGGGCTTTCGGCCTCGCGTGCCGCCACAGGCGCTTCGATCCCTTCGTCGGCGGCCCTCGGGGCTTCACCCCCTACCCTCCGCCGCAAAGGCCAGTGAAATCTGTCGGTACTGGGTTTTCTGCCGCCTGGCGCCCATGAGACACACGCCCCTACTGACCACTTCCATCGTTCGGGCCTTCCCCTTCGACAAGCTCAGGGTACTATGCCCTTTGCTGACTTCTGCGCCGCGATCGGCGGACCTCACGGCCCGCCCAGTCCCGGTAGTCGGGACACGGCGCAGACCTCCCGAGGTAAGCCCGACAGCCTTCCCCGCACACCCGCCGGATTTACAGCCCACGGCCCTTGATGGATATGGACTTCGCGGTCTCTAGCCCGCTCGTCCGGCCAGGGCTGCCTCCTATCCAGTTTCTGTTCGTCGGGTCGCGGCTTTGCTCCGGCGCTCCCTTCAGACGCCCGCCTCGCGGCGTCGCCCTTGCGCCTGGCTAACCCTTCTCCTCCATCAGGACGGGCAGAGGACTTGACTTCGGCGGAGCTCAGTCGAAGCCTCACCTCCAAGCTGTCGAACATGCTCGGCACACTAGACCAGGGCCTTGCTCTGGTGCCAGAGCCCAGGCTAGCTCTAAGCATCCTTGGGGGCAGGCGCCTGCCCCATTTGCGTGGTCGGCCCATCTGGGCTGCCTTGCCCGGCGCAGGTGGCTCGTAGAGGCGGCAGTCAAGCCGCGTAGCCTGGTGAACCACTCGATACGCGCCTGAGCATCCGGCGGACTTATGAGCGGCTGCACCACGGTGGAGACGGCGTAGCCGCCGTCGAAGATGGTGAGGTGAGGCCCTCTGGTGGCCTTTGCGCACCTCCTGAGCGCCTCGACGGCGTGTGCTACGTTTCCCTGGTGGACCGACTCTGGCGGATCACGGGCGACAATGCCGTGCTCGAAGAGTTCTACCCGGCCGTCAAGAAGAGCACGCAGTACACGGTGGCAATGAGCACCGACCACGGCGAGGATGCCGTCATCAGCATGCCGGACGACATGCGCAGCGAATGGTGGGAGGGGTTCGACTGGTATGGCATGGCAACCCATGCCGGCGCTTTACGCATCTCTAACATGGCCATTGCTGAACGCATGGCCAGGGCGGTGGGCGACGAGGCGTTTGCCGGGCAGTGTCGCGAGTGGTTTCGCCAGGGCACGGCCTCCATAGAAAACAAGATGTGGAACGAAGAAGCCGGCTGCTACCTGCTGTATCATCACCCCAAACTGGGGAAAAAAGACGAGACGATCATGGCCAACCAGTTGGACGGTGAGTGGAACAACGATTTCCACGGCCTCGGAGGTATCTTCCGGAAGGGCCGAATAGATCGGGCTCTGGAGACAATCAAGAAAAGCTGCATGGCGCCTTACGGCGCGGTAGCCTTTGCCCGGTCCCAAGACTTCATGCCTCTCGTTACCTACGGCATCCACACTTCAGAGATCATGATGCTCGCCTTCGCCTACATGTATGAGGGCTTTCGTGAAACCGGACTCGATGTGCTCCGCAACTGCCTGGAGAATTTCTTCCTCAAGCATCGAGTTGCCTGGGACCTTCCATCATGGTCTCAGGCGCTCCGACCTTCACAGAAGGCGAGATAGGGGAACGTGAGGGCTTCGTCACGTTTGTTGAAGGGACTGGCGAGGGCGAGCCTACGTTCGGCAGCGACTATTATCAGAACATAATACTCTGGGCGGCGCTGGCCGGGGCCGACATGACCGCACCGTGCGGCCGCGGCGGCCTGGTTGACCGGATAGTCGGGGCCGCGCGCGGTGAATGACACTGGCCGCCCGCAGAGCACACGTGGCCCGTCAGCCGCCGGCTCCGGTCCCGTACGCAAGCCGACAATGTCTCCGCACGCAACATTAACGTAGAGGATGGCACCAGAACTGGGAGCGGGTCAATCTGTGGTGCGCTGGGGATGAGACTGAAGAAAGCCCCTCGGCCGACAGCTGTCCGCCTTTACATGCGCCGATGACTTGACACGCTGTTCCAGATATGTCATTATTGTCTCGCCGAATACGGCAGCCTCGCACCGTACTCGGAAAAGCAAATCGCAGTCAGCCCAAGTGAGCTAACTGAGTCAAGAAATCCTAACTGATCGTGAGGTCTGAGTCATGAGACTTCATAAGGGGCCCAATTGATTTTTCGGGAGTTTCTGGTCCAGGAATCATAGTCGACTTTGAAAAACCCTGGAGACTCGTCTGTTGGTCGAAGGTAAATGGGTATAGTCCCTGTTGGGACCTCGGAAATGATGTATGGTTCAGCCCTCTTGGTGTGGAGACACTCAGTGCAAGTGAGGATAATGAGTGTTATGAACCCATGAGCGATATAGGCAATAAGTACAGCAGGGTGAACGTGCTCGAATCAGGCGAGGCAATGGCCCAGATCCACTGGCACTACGCACTGTGCAACACTCGACACAAGATATTCCACGGAAATACCACTGCGGACGAATACTGGACCATGTACCCTGACGGAATAGCGGTCCGAAGAGCAGTTGTGTGGCCTGAAAACGAGAGCGCCTTTGGCGGAAACCCGCTGCTTTGGTCCCTCACGGAATGGCTTCTAATCAATGGCAAGGGCACAACGCCGGAAGATAATTTAGAAAAAGACAATGCATTCGCCGTCCAGAACCTTGCAGGAGAGAAAATCACATTCCCATGGCCCCCGACTGATTTTTTTGCCCCTATATGTAAAACCCACCCGGAGATCGCGGGATGGGGCGAATACATCGGAACAATTCATGTGAAGGGGAAGCCGAATCCATTCGTTCTGATTCCCAATAATAAAGCCCTATTCCCCCATCCTCCTTGCCCTACCTGCGGGCAAGATCACCTTGAGATCTTCAGCGGTGCAGGGGGGAGTTACAGTCATTGGCCCTTGTATGACAAAGAATATATAGGTTACATACCCGCAGGGGATTCAGTTGGGCCGGTTCCCACACATGCTGCATTGGGAATGGTTGGTATTTCTGTCCCTTCCTTCTCCTTGCCTAGGCCATGCACCTTCATTTGCCTGACAGGGGCAGCGGAACAGTCCCCTCCACAACTAGCCGAAATTGCCGCATCGTGGTTGCGTCCGGCAATCATCGAATGCCCCCCAGGATTAAGCACGCGAAGCGCCTCGGGCGATTCAATTGGGCTTACTCCCTACGTAGGCTACGCGTTCTCAGAGAGGGCGTACACGTTCAGGATGTGGAGCGAAGACAAACTGAAACTCGTAATGAAACCCAGAACAACCGTCGTTAATCCGGTTCTTAAGATCGATGGCTTGAGCTATACAAAAGCAAGAGTGTGGCTAAACGGGACACCTTTAGACGATGACGAGTACAAGTCCCAGTGTACGGGAGGCATGTTGATAGTATGGATAGACAAGAATATCCAGGAACCAACGGAGATAGAAATCAGAGGCTGATAGACAACACCCACGGCTTGACTCTGAACGGTCGCCACCTGTCCTACGGCGAATAATAGTTCCAGTTCTGTTTCTGTCTCCTGTAGTGTTGCTGTGGCCAGTAACGCGGCTTCGGGGGATTGTCGTTGGCCTCTTCATTCCAGAAGCATTTCACGTGCCCGTCTTCGTCTATTATTATCACCTCTTCTCTGTAATCTCCGGTTATGTCCGCCGCGTAAATCCTCAGTGCTTTTGCAGGAAATATCTTCACAAACCGACCCGTCATGGGATCAACTATTGCCCCTGCTCCGTTCTTGTGCCTCTCCTTTCCTAGGATTTCGTCTTCCTCATCTCCGTCCCAGTCGATCCTACAAAGTCCCTGCGAACTTGCGTTTTCGGAAGCTGAAAGGGGCGAGGTAGCGCACAAGAGAAATGGGGGGGTCCTAGACACAGGCCGTTTCATGGGAGGGAGCGAATGTCAAAAAAACGGCAGGTAGCGAGCCTGTCAGTGATTGCACGGCCATTGCGGTCGACGAGAAGCCCAATCCGGAGGTCCGGTATACCTCCGGTCAGACCATCTACGTCGAGTCAACCAACGGAGATCAATGGCTGGGGCGTTACTGGTCCGCCGACGGTCGTATCAACGTCCCGTACGAATGCTGGTCCGAAGAGGCCTTCCGTGTGGAGATTGGCGGACAGTTGCTGTCAACCGGCTGGAGCCTGGTGTCTGCCAGCGAAGCGCCGAAGACCGAGAGGGGCGCCCGTCACTTCGTGGTCGATCTTTCGAACACGTTGCATCCGATAGGCGTAAAGGTGCACACATTGCTGGATGGGACTCCGGTGCTGACGCGCTGGCTCGAGATAACCAACACCTCAGACAAGCCGGCAGCGCTTACTGGTGTATCTCCCTGGTCGGGCAGGCTCTGGCCCGGGAAGAACTTCACCCTCGGCTACTTCACCGAGGACATCTGGCCGCGTGAAGGTTGGTTTGAATGGCAGCCGCTGCCCGGCGG
>JAUWZH010000296.1 GCA_030615435.1 Candidatus Brocadiaceae bacterium
GCTCGCAGTCGAACCGGGTCACCTCGCCCGCTGCCACCTGGTGGCTGGAGGGATGGCGCCCCAGGTGTCCGGCGCCTGAACGAGAGGGGCCAGGGGTGCGCCACCTCCGCAGATAGTTGCAGGGCGGGGGCGCGAGCGTTATTTTAGGCGGCCGCCCCGACGACCACTGCACGCTGGTTTGGTAGCGCGAGGGGTAGTCGGGCGCCGGGGCCGGGCCTGAGGGCTCGGCCGTGTTACTGGAAAGGAGGCCGAATAGATGTCTTTCCGCAATTTGAGTCCGCAGCGCATGTTTGAACGGATGGCCGCCGAGCATGTTCCCGCCTTTCGTTTCGAGGGGTCCAGCCGGGGGGATTTCGCCGCCTGGAAGGAAGAGGCCCTACCACGTGTCCTGGCGACGCTCGGGGATTGGCCGGAAACCGTGCCGCCCAACGGGGAACTCATGGCCGAGTGGGAGCACGACGGCCTGCGCAAGCAGCGGTGGTTGATTGACGTGGGGAAGTACATTTCCGCCGCTTTCCTGATCAACATCCCCGAAGACCTCGGCGAGGGGGAAAGCCGTCCGGCCATCCTCTGCTGCCACGGCCACGGCGGCTACGGCAAGGAGCCGGTCATGGGCAACGACTCCTCTCCCGAGATGCGAGATGAAATCGCTCGGCACAGGTCCAACTACGGCCACGAGATGGCAAAGAAGGGCTTCGTGACATTCGCCATTGACTGGATAGGGTTCGGGGAACGCAACGATAGCCAGAAGCCGAACTTCCGCAACATTAATGGTGCCAGGGACTGGTGCAACCTCTACTACCTCCACGCGACCATGCTCGGGATGACGTCCCTGTCAATCAACGTCGCCCACGGCAAGGCGGCCACGGATTTCGCCCTGTCGTTCCCCTGTGTGGACGGCGGCCGGTTGGGGGTGATGGGCCTGAGCGGCGGCGGGACCATGACGCTGTGGATGGCCCTCTGCGACGAGCGGTTCAAGGCGATCGAGATCATCTGTTACAGCGACCTGTGGGAGCATTTCGGCATCCGTCACATCAACTACTGTGGCATGCAGGTGGCGCCGGGGCTCTACAAGCTCGTTGACCTGCCGGACGCCCAGGGCCTTCTTGCTCCCCGGCCCCTGCTCATTGACATCGGCGCCTATGACTCCTGCTTCCGGGTGGATACTGCGATGGCCTGCTACAGGCAGGTGGAGCGGATTTACCGGGCAGCCGGCGCCGAGGACGAACTGGAGCTGGACCTGCACCCGGGCGAGCATGGATGGGGGGGCAACAAGTCGGATGCTTTCTTTCGGAAATACCTCGGGGGCGAATGACGAACTCCGGATGGCGAATGCCCCGCCCGGTGACGCGGGGGCTCCTTGATTCCACCGCAGTCTTGATTCCGGACGGGCGGGGTGGTTATCCTATTGAAGGCGGCGCAAGGAACATCCTGGAAGGCCGTTGGGTGCGGTGAGAGGCCGGGCGTTTCTTCTCCAGGCACGTGATGTATGCACATCCGACCGCGAGGTCCGGAGAACTGAGACCATGAAAGCACAAGACCCCCGCTCTGCCATAGTCGAATGTGCGCAGCAGGTGCGCGAAGAGATCGAAGTCGGGAAAAAGCCCCAGCTCAGCATGCCCAAGCGAAGCCTGAGCAACGTCCATTACAACCCCAGCACCGGCTACTTCAAGCTCAAAAGGGGGAGGATCACCCGCACGCTGACGTATAACACGGTGAAGAGTTTCGCGCAGACCCTGCGCATGATGGAGCTGTCCAAAGAGAGCGTGGACGCCGGGGAAGAAGTCAGCAAGAGGGAGGCCTACTACATCTCGAAGAACTGGGGTGACGCCCGCTTCGACGAGCAGCCCGAGTCCGACACCGTCATGGAGGACATCGAGGCGATGTTCGGCCTCAACCGCGAACAGCTCGGCTTCGTGCCGGAGGAAAAGGGCGGCGAGGTGGCCGGTCCCCTGACCGTGATAGACTCCGACCGGCAGACCGGCGAGAGGATACCGATTGACTGCACCCGTATGGGCCGGGGCGCCTACTCGGTGCCCATCTCGGTGGAAGAGCTGGAGTTCGAGACCGGGGCGGATTTCATCCTCGCCATCGAGACCGCCGGCATGTTCCAGCGCCTGAACACTCACGCTTTCTGGCGGGAGGCGAACTGCATTCTTGTCTCGATGGGGGGCGTGCCCACCAGGGCCTGCCGGCGATTCATCAGGAGGCTGAGCGAGGAACACGACCTGCCGGTCTACGCCTTCGTGGATGGGGACCCTTACGGTTATGCCAACATCTACCGCACGCTCAAGGTGGGCAGCGGGAACTCGGCGCATATCAACGAGTTTTTCTGCGTGCCGGAAGCAAGGCTGCTCGGAGTGACGCCCTACGATATCGAACAATACGAACTGCCCACCCATCCGCTCGGCGAAACCGGCGTGAAGCGAGCCAAAGACATACTGAAGAACGACCCTTTCTTCCAGCACTACGCGAGGTGGCGCAAGGCGATCGAGAAAATGCTCAAGATGAACCAGAGGGTGGAACAGCAAGCTTTTGCAAAACACAGCCTGAACTTCGTCATTGACGCCTACCTCCCGGAGAAGCTCGCCGCCCCGGACCAGTTCCTGCCCTGAGCTCGTTGAGGCGCGGGACGCACGAGGCCCTGGGAAACACGGGTTGGAGGGCGTCCAACCGGTCGAATGTGATCCTCTATTCGATCGAGGTGGTGTGTCTTCAGATTTCGCTCTTTTTCCCAAACCGTCCGCAGGCGTATTACAGTCCTCGCAGGCTGGTAAGCATGGGACTGAAGAAGTAGCAGTTCACCGAGCGCCTGTGTGCTGGAGCTTCGTCAGCGCCCTCTTCGCCGCAGGCCGCACCCGCCAATCCTCATCCTTCAGGGCTTCGGTGAGGGGGAGGACGGCGCGTTTGTCGCCCAGCTTACCAAGCGTCTCAGCCGCCTTCTTTCGTACACGCCACATTGAGTCTTTCAGAGCTACAAGAAGCGGCTCAAATGCTGCCTCACCGAGCTTGAGCACCTCGTCCCACTTCTTCAAGGCCATCAGGTAGTGCGCCTGTTCAACAGGATCGTCGGATTTCCAGCCGAGTTCCGACAGCGCTTCGGCCCCCGCAGTCCGCACAGCCACATGCGTGTCCCTCAGCACTGCAACCAGAGGCTCGATGGCGCGTTTGTCGCCCAGCTTACCCAACACCTCTGCCGCAGCAGGCCGCACCCGCCAATCCTCATCCTTCAGGGCTTCGGTGAGGGGGAGGACGGCGCGTTTGTCGCCCAGCTTACCAAGCGTCTCAGCCGCCT